>JAKALH010000491.1 GCA_021813225.1 Chloroflexota bacterium | reverse complement strand
CCAAAGTCACGGAGGCATCGCTCAACGGCTTCGCCAGCAACCTGATCGCCGACCGCATCCAGGCCGACCCGTATCGCTTCCTGGTCTGCGCCGACAAGTTCCAGACCGGTTACGACGAACCGCTGCTGCACACGATGTATGTGGACAAGGTCCTGAGCGGGATCAAGGCCGTGCAGACCCTGTCGCGGCTCAACCGCGCCCATCCGCAGAAACACGACACCTTCGTGCTCGACTTCATGAACGACGCGGACACCATCCAGCAGGCGTTTGCCGACTACTACCGCACGACGATCCTCAGCGCCGAGACCGACCCGAACAAGCTGCACGACCTGAAGGCAGAACTCGACGGCTGCCAGGTCTACACGCCGGAGCAGATCGACCAACTGGTGGCGCTGTATCTGGCTGGGGCCGGCCGCGACAAACTCGACCCGATCCTCGACGCCTGCGTCGCAACTTACAAGGAGCAACTCGACGAAGACGGGCAGGTGGCCTTCAAGGGCAACGCCAAGGCATTCACCCGCACCTACAGCTTCCTGGCGTCGATTCTGCCATACACCAGCGCTGAGTGGGAGAAGCTGTCGATCTTCCTGAACTTCCTCGTACCCAAATTGCCTGCGCCCAGGGAGGAAGACCTTTCGCGCGGCATCCTGGAGACCATCGACATGGACAGCTACCGCGTCGAGAAGAAAGCAGCCATGCAGATCATGTTGCCCGATGCCGACGCCGAGATCGAACCCGTGCCTACCAGCGGCGGCGGACACAAGCCAGGACCCGAGCTGGACCGGCTGAGCAACATCATCAAAGCGTTCAACGAGCAGTACGGCCACATCCAGTGGTCGGACGCCGACCGCATTCATCGCCTGATCACGCAGGAGATACCCGCACAAGTGGCTGCTGATGCGGCGTTCCAGAATGCGCGGAAGAACTCGGACCGCCAGAATGCCAGGATCGAGCACGACAAAGCGCTTCTGCGCGTCATGATTGGTCTGATGAAGGATCAGACCGAGCTGTTCAAGCGTTTCAGCGATGATGAGTCATTCAAGCGCTTTGTGACAGACACCGTGTTCAACCTGGTGTACGACCAGCCGTCACAGGCGGCGTAGGGTGTACCACCTGGAACTATTGTGGCCATCATATCTATATCGCAATCCTGTCTACCAATCCAATATCGCCCCGTCGCGCGCGCGGGTGCCCAGCGCGTGGATGACCTCCTGCTTGAACGGGTGGCGCGCGGCGGCGGCTTCGTCGATCTCGATGCCCAGCCCGGGCGCGTCCGTCTTCAGCCAGTAGCCGTTCTCGGTCTTCAGCGCGTGCTGCACCACTTCCCAGCGCCACGGCACGTCGCTGAGCATGTCTTCCTGGATCAGGAAGTTAGGCGTGCACAGCGCGAAGTGCAGCGCGGCAGCGTTCGCCACCGGCCCCAAGGGGTTGTGCGGCGCGACGCCGACATAGTAGGTCTCGGCCATCGCGGCGATTTTCCTGGCCTCCCACAGCCCGCCGCAGTGGCACAGGTCGGGCTGGATGACGTGCGCGGCCTGCTTCTCCAGCACCGGGCGGAATTCGTAGCGGGTCACCAGCCGCTCGCCGGTCGCTATCGGCACCGGGCTGGCGCGGCGCACCTCGGCCATGGCGTCCACGTTCTCCGGCGGGACGGGTTCCTCCACAAAGTACGGGCGGTAGGGGGCCAGCACGCGGCAGAACTCGATGGCGTTGGCGGGCGCATGCCGCCCGTGGCAGTCGATCATGATATCCACACCCTCGCCCAGCGCCAGCCGCATGGCTTCCATCACCTTCGCGGTATAGGTATAGTCGGCGATCGGGTTCAGCGTCTCGGTGGGCGGTGTGATCAGCACCTTCACGGCGCTATAGCCGCGCGCCACCACCTCCTGCGCCTTCTCCACGAACACTCGGGCATCGCTGCTGTGCTGCGTCTCGTACACGGCGCGCATGTCGCCGCCTCCCAGGTGCGTGTACATGCGCACCCTGTCGCGGACTGCCCCGCCCAGTAATTCGTACACCGGAACGCCCAGGCGCTTGCCCTTGATATCCCACAGCGCCTGCTCAATGCCGCTGATGGCCGACAGGCCGATCACGCCCACGCGCCAGAACGACTGGCGGTACATCTTCTGGTACAGGTATTCGATGCGCGCCGGGTCCTCGCCGATCAGCATCGGTGCGAAGTCCTCAATGGCGCCGGTGACCGCGCGGGTCTTCCACTCCAGCGAAGCCTCGCCCCAGCCGTACAGGCCGGCCTGGTCGGTCTCCACCTTCACGAAGACCCAGTTGCGCATCTCCGCATTCACCACCACCGTCTTGATCGCTGTAATTTTCATGGTTAGGATATTAACCGCAAAGGGCACAAAGGTAAACAGGAAGGGGAAGATAGATCATCGATAAACTCACAATCGAGACGAACGCCTTTATAGACCACTGGCGCCGGCTTCTGTCGCGCGAATGGAATATCGCGCAATGTGAACTCATAAGCCAGCGCGTGTTCATAAGCTGATTCAAGCAACCCTGGCCCCAGCTGTTTGTGCACCTCGATCGCAGCCCCGATGATCATCTTCGACAGCGCGTTTTCATCCATGCCTTTTCCCTCTCCTTATCCTCCTTCGCGAACTTCGTCGCTTCGCGGTTTATCTATATTTCCTTTGCGATCTTTGCGCACTTTGCGGTGAAACTCATCCGAGCGCGTCGAGGACTTTGTTCAGCGCCTCGGCCACTTCCTCTACCTGGTCGTTGCTCAGGTCGGGGCTGACATCCAGATGCACCGCCCGCCCCAGCAGTTCCAGCGTGCGCGGGCACATGTCCGGGCTGTAGTTCACCTCGCCCTCGTGCCAGCGCCACGGGCCGGACGCCGGCGTCCAGGTGCGCTTGTTCATGATGGGCGACCAGTACGGATAAATG
>JAKALH010000490.1 GCA_021813225.1 Chloroflexota bacterium | reverse complement strand
GCGCCACACCGATGACGAGTTGCTGGCCGCCATGAAGCAGAAGTGGCGCTACAACATCCGGCTGGCGGAAAAGCGCGGCGTCGCCATCCGGCGGGCAACGCCGCAGGAAGCCACGCTCCTGTACGACATGTATGCCGAGACGGGTAAACGCGACGGTTTCATTATCCGCGAGCCGGAGTACTACTACGACGCCTGGCGCACCCTGAAAGCCGTCGCCTTCGTCGCTGAACACGCCGGCGCCGCCAGACTGCTTGCCGCACTGGTGCTGTTCCGGTTCGCGAAGCGCGCCTGGTATTTCTACGGCATGTCCCGCGCGGAAGGCCGCGAACACATGCCGAACTACCTGCTGCAGTGGCAGGCCATGCGCTGGGCGCGCGATAACGGCTGCGCCGTTTACGACTGGTGGGGGGCGCCGGAACACCTCGACGAGCAGGATCCCATGTGGGGCGTCTATCGCTTCAAAGAAGGCTTCGGCGCGCATTTCGTCGAGGGATTGGGCGCATGGGACTTTGCGCCTTCGCCCATGTTATACAATGTTTATGTGCGCTGGATGCCTGCCGTATGGCGGCTGGTGCGCGGTTCCCGTCACGAGATCCATCAACCGGTTGCCTGATCGCCGCAGCGCGCTAATTTAGCTCAAATACGGTCAGATTAACATTGCCGGAATTTGCCCCTGCCGCGGTTCGCACGCTGTACACTGTGACCGCGCCAGGCAGGCTAATCAGCCCGCGATGTATATGTGGATGGTTCGTGTTTGAAAAACAGTAAGGAGAAACGATGAATAAGCTCAAATACACGACAGCAGCCGTCGCCGTGGCGTTGCTGGCGGCAGCCTGCGGCGGAGCGACGCCGACGCCGCTCACCGTGGTGCAGACGTCCGTCGTCAAAGAAACCCAGGTGGTGAAGGAAACCCAGGTGGTCCGGCAGACGGTGCAGGTACAGGTCCCCGTTACGCCGACGCCGGCCCCCGGCACGCAGGTGTTACGCTGGGCCATGGAAGGCATCAACGAGCCTGGCACGCTGGACCCGGCGCTGGCCAGCGATTCGCAGGTGATATTCGCTACCGGCCTGCTGTTCCGCGGGCTGGTGCAGCTCGACGCTCAACTGCGCATCAAGCCCGACGGCGCGGAGAGCTGGACAGTGAGCCAGGATACGAAGACCTACACCTTCAAGCTCCGCAAAGGCTTGAAATTCAGTGACGGCACAGATGTCACCGCCGACGACTTCGTGTTTGCCATTACGCGCTCGTTGGATCCCAAGGTGGGCGGCGGCAACGGATCGTATTACCTGAGCAACATACAGGGCGCGGCCGACTTCGCCGCCGGCAAATCCACCACGCTGCCTGGCGTCAAGGCGCTGGACCCCCAGACGATTCAGATCACGCTGGAGCAACCCTCCGCCTATTTTCTGTACCAGTTGAACTTCATCACCGGTTACATCCTCAGCAAGCAGAATGTGACCTCAGGCGGCGCCAAGTGGTACGAGAAGCCGGTGGGAACCGGGCCGTTCATGCTGAAAGAGTGGCAGCACAATCAGAAGCTGGTGCTGGTCCCCAACCCCTATTACTGGGCCGGCCCGCCGAACCAGTTGAAAGAGCTGGACCTGATTTTCTATGGCGGCGACCAGGGCAGCACGACCGCCTACAACGACTATCAGACCGGCGCGGTCGATATCATCGGCTCGTTCGGTCAGGTGCCCATCCCGTCGCAGTTTGTGCCGCAGGTCAAAGACCTGCCCGACTTCAGGAGCGCGCCGCAATTCTTCGTGCGCTATATCGGATTCAACAATACCCTGAAACCTTTCAACGATGTCAAGGTGCGCCAGGCTTTCGCGCGCGCCATCGACAAGACGCAGTTGATCAAGCTGCTGGGCGAGGGGTCGGCGCGCGTGCAGGATCGCATCCTGCCCGGCGGCATCCCCGGCTCGGAACTGCCGATTACGCCGCTGACTTTCGACGTGGCGGCGGCTAAGAAACTGCTGGCTGACGCCAAATTCGATGCCAGCCAGAAACTGGTGCTGACCTACGGCACCGAGGGGGACAACGCCAAGGTCGTCGAGTTCGTCATTCAGCAGTGGAAGACCAACCTGGGCGTGAACGTCACCGCCGAGCCGCTGGAACTGCAGACCTTCAGCCAGCGCCTGACCGATACCTACAACGACCCGGCCAAAGGGCTGCAGATGTATTACAGCGTGTGGGGCGCGGACTACCCGGACCCGCAGAACTGGCTGAGCCAGCAGTTGCGAACCGGTGTGGGCAATAACAACGGCCATTACTCCAATGCGACCTTCGATAAACTGGTCGATCAGGCCGACGTGGAAGTGAAAGATGCCGCCGCCCGTCTGAAGCTGTATAACCAGGCTGAGCAGATTGCCGTGAATGAGGTGGGCTGGCTGCCGCTGTTCTCGCCCAACGCGAACGCGATGGTCAAGCCTTACGTGACCGGTCTCGTGTTCACCGGTCAGGGCATCATCGTCCCGGACTGGAGCGCCGTGCGCGGGCTGGCACAATAAAAGAGATTTGTAATCGGAGATTGGAGATGAGGGGAAGACGCGCTCTCGCGTAACTACCAATCTCCAATCTCTAATCGCATCCTCGATGCCGCAATTCCTGCTGCGCCGGCTGTTGCAGCTTGTGTTCGTGCTGTTCAGCATCTCATTCATCACATTCATGGTCGGGCACCTCGCCCCGGGCGACCCGATCCAGGCGATGATGGGCAACCGGCGCGACCCGAAACTGTACGAGCAGTTGCGCCGCCAATATGGCCTGGACCGGCCGTGGTACGAACAGTACGCCGGCTATGTGGCCGGCGTGCTGCAGGGCGACCTGGGCAAATCGTATCGCTACGCCGGGCGGCCTGTCTGGGACCTGATCAAACAGGGAGTGCCGGTCTCGGCATCGCTGGGGTTCGCGGCGC
>JAKALH010000489.1 GCA_021813225.1 Chloroflexota bacterium | reverse complement strand
ACTTGGGCGGCTGGATCAGGTCGACAGTCAGTTGAATGCCGTGATTCAGGGCCTGATGAAGGTCAGCGGCCAGGTACCCACCCCGACGCCAATGATTTCTTCACCATCCATCGCTTTTGAAGCAGCGCGTGCTTTTGGCGATGTCTGGGCCTTGACCGAACTCTGGAAGGAGCTGGGGTTCAGCGCCCTACGTCAGGTGTTCCGCAAGACCCGCCATACGACCGATGTGGAAGCTCTGATCCGGGTGATGGTCCTCAACCGGCTCTGTGATCCCGAATCGAAACTGGGCGTACTGCGCTGGGTGGAAACCGTCGCCTTGCCGGATGTCACCGTGACAGCGATTACCCACCAGCAACTCCTGCGCTGCATGGACGCCCTGATGGAGCAACAGAGTGCCGTAGATGCTGTGGTAGCCGGACTGTTGCGCCCCCTGATCGATCAGGACCTATCCGTGGTCTTCTATGACCTCACCACGATCCGCAGTGAAGGCCTGGTCACGGTTCCCCAGGACGTCCGTCAATTCGGGATGGCCAAGGAAGGTCTGATCGCTCGCCAGTTCATGCTGGGGGTCGTTCAGACTGCAGAGGGTTTGCCGATCTACCATGAGGTCTTCGATGGCAACACCGCTGAGACCAAAACGCTGCTGCCGACCCTGGGCAAAGTGCTGGAGCGCTTTCCGACAGTGCGGCGCCTGGTGCTCATCGCGGATCGCGGGTTGTTGAGTCTGGATAATCTGGCAGCCCTGCAGGCGATTCGGCTGGCCAACGGGCAGTCGCTGGAGTTTATCCTGGCCGTACCGGGGCGGCGGTACCATGAATTTACCGATCTGCTGGATAGTTTCCAGCGGGAGTCGTGCAACACTGCCACTGAAGAAGTCATCGGTGAGCGCACCTGGAACGACCTGCGGCTGGTTATCGCCCATGATCCCATGACGGCGGCGGACCAGACCGCCAAGCGGAATGCGCGTATCGAAGCGCTGATTACTCAGGGCGACCAGTGGGCCGGCAAACTGGATGATCAGGACGACGGCAAAAAGCATCGGGGACGCAAACTCTCCGACAGCGGTGCCAAGGCACGCTTCTACCATGCCGTCTGCGAGGCGCATTTATCGCGCATCATCCAAGTCGATATGGCCGCACAGCAGTTTAGCTACGACATCGACAAAAGCGCACGCACCCTGGCGGAAAAGATGGATGGCAAGCTCCTGCTCGTGAGCAATGTGCAGGACCTGTCACCGGCGGATGTCGTGGCCCGCTATAAGTCTCTCGCCGATATCGAGCGGGGCTTCAAAGTGCTCAAATCCGAGCTGGAAATCGGCCCGGTCTACCACCGCCTGCCCGACAGGATACGGGCGCACGCAGCGATCTGCTTCATGGCGCTGATTCTGCATCGGGTCATGCGCAGTCGTTTACGTGCGAGTCACACCGGGCTGACGCCGGAACGAGCCTTGGAGCAACTCCACCGCATTCAGCATCACCGAGTTCGTCTCAATGGCGCCCCACCCGTATCCGGGGTGTCTTCCATCCAGGAATGTCAAAGCGAGGTTCTGCATGCCCTCCGGGTAAAAAAACCAGCCGCGTCTCAGCAACTGACGCTGTTGTAGTGGAGCGATTTGAAATCGCTATTAGCAATATCAATGAGTTGCGAGATTAACTGTCGAACTCGGGGACACAGGGTCGGTTGGACTGGAAACAGGGAGGCTAATGTTGGCTATGCCGGCATTTTGAGTGGAGGGCGAGGCTGAGGCAGAGGCGGCGCCGAGCAGGCCGCCCAGCACGTTGCCCAAGTTACCGCTGAGTGTGCCCGAGGAAACATTGTTCGCATTTGACATGGTGAAAGCCCTCCTTTTTTACAGGTGATTAACAGTTCGTACTGCTTCGCGTGGGTGGATACGGCCGCAGCCGGATCCTGCACCTGGCCTTGGGCGTCAGCCCGTATAGGGCTGTTCCCGTATCCAGATGGTGGCGATACACTTCTCGCCGCTGATGACGGGTTTACCCATGTAAAGACGTCTCCAACTGCAGCCGCTGGTCGTTGAGATTCTTGAACATTACTCCGGTGCCATGATATGGCACCACACTGGTTTCCAGGCGGGCGAATTCGGTCCATCCCCCCAGGGGGACATCGTTGAGATATAAAATGAGGGTAAGCATACGGTTACCGCCGAAATCCAGGTGTCTGCTCCCGGCCACGAAGGAGTCGAAATAGGGCTTGCACTCCCCTCCGGGAAAATAGTGCAGGATCTGCATCGGCTCCTGGTGGGTCTCCAGTAGACCAATGAAAGCGGCAATACGCCGACGGATGTCGGCGATGAGGGGATAATCGGACGCTTGGGGCCAAGCCATACTGGAGCGGCGATCGGGGTGGGCGTAGGATGTGCCCTTTTCGTCATCGGCGACGGTGGCATCCCGTTCGAGGGAGCGACCGATGGCGACGAGTTCGTCGCACTCCCCCGCGTCGATGAGACCTGGAAGTGCACGAGGCCGATCTGCTGGCTGACCGAGATGATCCGGATGTCCGCGCCCATGTTTCAGTTATTTCCCGTGTGCCCAATATAGCTGCCCACGCCCAATGCTATGCGGTTGGGTCCGCAATCACTGCCGGCGGCGGCTGCCGCGGCGTTGATGGCGGCCATGCCCAAGGCGCCCACAGTGTCAGCGTATTGCCGGGCCTTACCCAGGGTCTGGTTGTTGTAGCTTTGCACCTGACCCAGAGCGATGGAGTTGTCGCCCGCCGCCTGGGCATTCTCTCCCAGTGCTGTGCTATCGACGCCCGAGGCTTTGGCACCGTCCCCCTAGGCGGTGCTGGAGTACCCCGAGGCCTGAGCGCCGGGGCCTATGGCTGTGGCTGAGTTGCCCGTGGCCTGAGATCCGGTACCGACAGCTACGGCACCGGATCCGGCCGCCAAAGCCCCCGTGCCCAGAGCCGTGCTG
>JAKALH010000033.1 GCA_021813225.1 Chloroflexota bacterium | reverse complement strand
ACCATAACAGGATAGTCATTCTACACTATCCCAACCGGTTTTACAGGCTTTTGATCCACGCGCCGTTCACCATTACGCGCTCCACGTGTACGCTCAGAAGCTCGTCCGGCGGGGTTGCCGTCAGGTCGCGCGATAACACGACCAGATCGGCCAGCTTGCCGGTTTCCAGAGTGCCGACTTCGCGCTCCATGCCTCCGCCCCAGGCCGCGCCGATGGTGTAGCCGCGGATGGCGTCCTCGATGGTGACGCGCTGCTGCGGGTACCAGCCGGCTGGACCGGGTGTGCCGTCGGCGCGCCGGCGCGTGACGGCCGCGTGCATCCCGACAATCGGGTTGAACGACTCCACCGGAGAGTCCGAGCCGAATGCCAGGCGCGCGCCGGCGTCGCGCAGGGCGCGGATGGCGTAGGCGTTCGCGCTGCGGCTGCCCCAGTGGGCATCGGCCATGAACATATCCTGCGTCGCGTGGATGGGCTGCACCGACGCGATGACATCCAGCCGGCTGAAGCGCGCGATGTCGTCGGGGTGAAGAATCTGGGCATGCTCGATGCGGTTGCGCAGCGGCCGGCGCGCAGGCGGGGCCCGCCGCGCGCTCACCTCAAACGCATCCAGCACATCGTGGTTGGCACGGTCGCCGATGGCGTGAACGACGGCAGCCAGCCCATTGGCGTTGCATCTCATCACCGCTTCAAACAGCGCCTCGCGCTCGAAGGTGGAGATGCCGCGGTTGTCGGGCTCGCCCTCATAAGGCGCCAGCATGGCCGCGGTGCGCGGCCCCAGCGCGCCATCCGCGAACAGCTTGATGCCGCCGATGCGCAACCACGGCCCGCCGAAGCCGCTGCGGATGCCTGCTTTGAGAACCGCGTCCAGTTCCTCGACCGGCAACTGTTTGACGATGCGCAGCGTAAGCCGGCCCTGCTCCTGCAGCCGCCCGTAAGTGCGAAACGAGGCGATGCCGCCCTCGCCGTCCATGCAGTGCGCGCCCGTCAACCCGACGCGGTTCATGGCCGCCATAGCCAGCACAGTGGCCGCTTCTTCCTGCTCGGCGGTGGGTTCCGGGATGTGGGCGTTCAGCAGCGCCATGGCATTTTCCAGCAGCACACCGCTGGGCCTGCCCGCTTCGTCGCGTACGAACCGCCCGCCTTCCGGGTCGGCGGTCTGGGCGGTAATGCCGGCCATCTGCATCGCCAGCGAATTCACCCACAGCGCGTGACCGCTCTTGGCCGAAAGCGCCACCGGGTGTTCGCGCGTCGCCTCGTCCAGTTCGGCGGCGGTGGGGAACCGGCCGCCCCACAACGCCTGCGTCCAGCCATGCCCCTGTATCCACTGGCCGCGCGGGGTCTGCGCGGCGCGCGCGCACACGCGCTCGACCACATCGCGACTGCTGGGCGCTTCATAGATGTCCACACGCTGCATCGCCAGACCGGACCATAGCAGGTGCAGGTGTGCGTCAATCATGCCGGGCAGGATGAACGCGCCGTGCATGTCCAGCCGCTGTGCGCCGGGCAGGCGCACCGCGTCGATCTCGGCATCGCTGCCCACGGCGACAATGCGGTCATTGGCAATCGCGAGCGCCGTCGCGCGCGGTTGCAGGGGGTTGACTGTATAGATATTCGCGTTGGTTATCAGCAGGTTCATAGGCTTGTAGAGGGGAGACTGGAGACGAGACGGCGACTGGGAATGCGTACGGTTCGGCAATCTCTATTCTCTATTCTCCTTACTGTAGGGACAGATCGCGCTGCGGGATGCTCAGGTACTCCGCGCCATCCGCGGTCACGACAACATTCTCCTCGATGCCGAGATACCCGTAGCCTTCCACCATCGCGCCCAGTTCTACGGCAAAGACATTGCCGGTCTCGACTTCCTTGTTGGGCAGTTCACCGTAACGTTCCCAGCGCGGGCCCAGCACGCTGCCGCCGTCGTGCACGTTGCGCCCGACATGGTGGCCGAAAGCATGCAGATATTCCGGGTAGCCCTGGCGCACCAGCTCGCCACGGGCCGCGGCATCCACCTGCCAGCACAGCACCCCCGGTTTGAGCGCCGCGCGACCGGCCTCCAGCGCGCTCCAGCAGGCCTGCCACGCGCGCTTCACCTCGGCCGGCGCATCTGCTTCATCTTCACGCCGCACGTATACCATGCGCTGCAGGTCGGAGCAGTAACCATCCAGCCGCAGGCCCATATCGAAATGGACCAGGTGGCCTGCTTCCACCGCCAGATCGCCCGGCATACTGTGGCCGACCGCCGAGTGCGGCCCGGTGTTCACAATCGGGTCGTTGACACGTTCCCAGCCGAATTCGCAACCATGGCGCGCGACGATTTCACCTGCCAGACCGTGGATTTCCTTCTCCGTCTTGCCGCGCAGGGAAGCCGCGAGCAGGTCGGCATACACCTGCTGCGTCAGGTCGACGATTGCCCGGATGCGCTGCAGTTCGCCGGCCGTCTTGCGTGCGCGCAGCCGCCGGACAATGCCCTCGCCGCTGACGAAGCTGGTGGCGTAAGGCGTACCGGCCAGGATCTGCGTCAGGCGCGCGTACATGCCGAACGTCAGGCCGTCGGAGCCGGGATCGCTCAGCGAGTAATCCAGCGCAATGCGGGACGGATTGATCTGGCTGATGCGCGCCCGCAGCGCTTCGGCGATGCCCTGATCGTAAGTAATCACTTCGTCATATGCGCCCAGTTCGCGCACGCTGTCGCCGTCGTAGCGGCCCACCAGCGCGATGCGGCTGCCGGCGCGGGTCACGATCAGCGCCGAGTCCCACGTCAGGTCGAAGTCGAGAATCAGATCGAGGGCGGGATCATGCACCTGCGATGTCTCGCGCACGAAGACGACCCAGCAGTCCACGCGCTCCGGTTGTTCATTCAGCAGGCCGACCGCCTGCGCCAGCTTTTCCTGGATGATTGGTTTCAGTGATGACATGGAACTATCGAAAGGGTCAGATCAGAAGTCAGGGGTCAGAAGTCAGAAATCTGAGGTCAGAACCCCGCGCTCTATTCTCTAATTTTCGTCGCCGATGATTTTCTCGTAGATCGACGCAAATTCTTCGTCGGAGTAAAACTCGATCACGATACGCCCGCCCTTGCGGCTGCGCTGCAGCGAGACTTTGGTGCCGAGTGTGGCGCGCAACCTGGATTCGTATTCCTCCGCCCCTTCCCAGCGTTTCTCAGGGGCGTTCTCGCGGCGGGGCGCCGGCTGCGTCTCCTGCATGCGCCGCACCGCCTCCTCGGTCTGCCGCACATTCAACCCATTCTTCACGATATGGTCCAGCGCGACCAGTTGATCCACCGCCGTGCCGAGTCCCAGCAGCGCGCGCGCATGCCCCTCGGTGATCTGCCCCTGCATGAGGGCGGTCTGTATCTGGCCCGGCAGCTTCAGCAGACGCACCATATTCGTCACGGTCACCCGGCTCCTGCCCACGCGCTCGGCGACCTGATCCTGCGTCAGCCCGAAATCGTTGATCAGTTGCTGGTAGGCGGCGGCTTCTTCGAGCGGGTTGAGGTCGCTGCGCTGGATGTTTTCGATCAGCGCCAGTTCGAGCAACTGCTGCGGGGCCACGTCTTTGAGCAGCACCGGCACGTGGGTCAGCCCGGCGAGTTGCGCGGCGCGCCAGCGCCGTTCGCCCGCCACCAGCGTGAATGGCGCGCCCTGCCCGGCCGTGCGCGTCACGATCAGCGGCTCCAGGATGCCATGCTCGCGGATGCTGCCGGCCAGTTCCTCCAGCTTCATCGCTTCGACGCCGCGCGACAGGCGCGGTTGCATGGGATTGGCGCGTATCTCGCCGACCGCAATTTCCATCAGGCCATTCGCAGGCGGTGCGCCGGGGGGCGCCGCCACTTCGTCCGCACCGGGTATAAGAGAGGCAAGACCGCGTCCCAGTCCGATTGGCTTAGGCATTTGGAGAGGTACCCTCGCTTCGCGCGACCAGTTCCGCGGCCAGCGCCTTGTACGCCGCACCGCCGGGAGAGGACGGGGCATACGTCAGGATGGGCTGGCCGTAGCTGGGCGCTTCGCTCAAGCGCACATTGCGCGGCACGCGCGTGGTAAAGACCTGCTCGCCGAAGAACTTCACGACTTCCGCGGCGACCTGCTGCGACAGCGCCGTGCGCGAATCGTACATCGTCAGAATCAGGCCGCTGACGCTTAACTGCGGGTTCAGGCGCTGCTTGACGAGTTGAACGGTGCGGGTCAGTTGTGTCAGGCCTTCGAGCGCCAGATATTCGCACTGCACGGGTATCAGCACGCCGCCGGTCGCCGCCGTCAGCGCGTTCACGGTGAGCAGCCCCAGCGAGGGCGGGCAGTCGATGAGGATGTAATCGTACTTTTCCGCTTCGGTCGTCAGCGCCTGGCGCAGGCGGTATTCGCGCGCCATCTCGCCGACCAGTTCGATTTCGGCGGCAGCCAGCCCCGGCGAACTGGGGATGATAAAGAGTTTGTGTTTCTCGTTCATCAGCGTGGCTTTGGCCGCAGTCACGTTGCCCAGCAGCACATCGTAGCTGGACGTTTCCAGCGCGGCTTTATCGATGCCCATGCTGCTGCTGGCGTTGGCCTGCGCGTCCATATCCACCAGCAGCACGCGCTTGCCCATTGCCGCCAGGTAGGCCGTCAGGTTAACGGCCGTTGTGGTCTTGCCGACCCCGCCCTTCTGATTGGCAATCGCGTAGATAAAGGTCATGTTGCTCGTGTCTCGATACCGGGTTTATGCGCGACGAACGCCGTGTCTGGCGTTGATTCTACTGCAACGACCCGTCCCGACACAGCATGATGTCGCGTTCAGTGGGAATCCCGGCCATTCGCACACGCGTAACGGATTGCGCCGCGATGCAGTTGGCGTGCTCGCAGGCGTCGCGCAGGTCAGCGCCGCGCTGCAGCGCGATGAACAGCACCGCGGCGAAGATGTCGCCGGCGCCGGTCGGCTCCACTTCCTGCACCTTTGGCGCCGGCACATGCAGCGGCGCACCGCCGCGGAACGCCGTGCAGCCCAGGGGGCCTTGTGTCACCACCAGCAGCGGCGTGCGGGCGGCCCAGCGGCGCGCCACACTCCAGTCGCCGGCCACATCGTCGATGCTGATGACGACGGCGTTGGCGCGCGGGAGCACCGCAGCCGCCTCGACCCAGTTGTCGGCGCGCGACTCCACATGCCCGTCCCCGTTCCAGCGGCGCATCCAGCCCTGCGGGGTGATGCCGACAAATGTGTCCGGCTCCACCGCTCCGGCAATAGCGGCGCTGACTTCGTTACATACCGGCGCCAGATGCACGATACGGCTGTTGCGCATCTCCGCGGTCAAGTCGTCCGGCTGCAGGGTCACCGGACATGGCGACACGACCTGCACGCGCCCTTCGGGCGTATAGATATTGCGGAACCTGGTGGTGGCGGGCGCGTCGACGCGGCACACGCTGATGGCGGGAAAAGCCGCCTGTGTGTCGAAAGCCACATCCGCTGCGGTCAGCACCTTTACGTGCGGGACGAAGGCGCGCGCCGCGCGGGATGAATATGTGACGGTGCCGCCGGGCGTATTCCCTTCCGGCCACAGGTCATCGGTGACGTGGCCGATTGCCAGGTAGTCAATCATGTCCTGTGGCCGCTATGCGCGAGGCGGGCTGCCGCCCATCACGATTTCTTCAGCTTGATGGTAATGCGGCGACCGCTGCCCTCGCCGTGGCTCTCGGTCATCACCTGGGGGTGCTCGCGCAGCGCCATGTGCACCAGGCGGCGTTCGCCGGCCGGCATCGGCTCCAGGGTGATGGCGCGCCCGGAACTCACCACGCGCTCGGCCAGGCGCTGCGCCATCTGCTGGATGCGCTTCTCGCGGCGCTCCTTGTAGCTGTCGGCGTCCAGCGTCACGCGCAGGTTGCTTTTGGTCTGATGCGACCACATGGACTGCACGACCAGTTGCAGCGCGTCGAGCGCCTCGCACTGGTGCGCCAGCAGGCGGCCGGCGTCGCGACCCTGGATGTCAACCCAGACGGAACTGCTCTCGTTTTCGCCCTGCGACGCCACCAGATGACTGGCGCAGGCGACCGACAGGTTCATGCGGTCCACCACACCCTGTGCGAGGGTCGCCGCCAGTTGCACCGCCTCATCGGTCAGAGCGTGCCTGCCAGCGGCGGCTTCTCCTTCCGCAGGCGCAGACTCTTCCTCTTCAGAGACCGGCGCTGCTTCTGCCTGCGCAACCGGCGCCGTCGATTCTGCCGCCGCTGCGACCGGCGCATCGGCCTGGCCGGCGGCGGTTTCAGATGCTGTCGGCTGCGCCTCCATCTCAGTAAACGGCGTCAGGCGCACGCGCGCCGGCTTGGCGCCCAGCCCCAGGACGCCTTTGCTGCCTTCATCCAGAACTTCGATCTTCGTCTCAGCGCGCAGCAGGTTCAACTGCGCCAGACCGATTCTAATGGCTGTCTCGACATCATGTGCGGTGATTTCGATCGCGGACATATCGACCTCGTGTTTGATCTCCGCGGCGCGTCCATCCGTGCGCTGCCGCCGGAGCAGGAATCATTTGTTGTCGGCTCCCGGCTTGGCAATGCGCGCTGAAGAGGACGGCTTGACCTTGGAACGCGGCGGCGGGAGCTTGGCCCGTGGCGCTGCCGGCGCCGACACCGATGTGGACGCTCCGCTTCCGGCAGCCGCGGCGGCATGTTCGGCCTTCGCCAGGTCCAGGCGGGGTTTCATCAGGTAATACTGGCCGATGCCGATCAGGTTGGACACGATCCAGTACACGCCCAGCCCGGCCGGCGCGGACAGCATGAAGAAGCCGAACATCACCGGCATCATCATCGACATCATCTGGTTGGTCTGCTTCGATGCCGCATCGGTGCTGGGCGGCGTCGTCAGCTTGGTCGAGAAGTATGTCGTCGCAATCACCAGGATCGGGATGATGAAGAACTTGTCGGGCTGGCCCAGGTCGAGCACGCCCAGGAAGGTGCTGTTGACCGGCACCAGCGAAGACAGGTTGGGCAGGAAACCGTAGATATGCTTGCCCAGTTCCAGCAGGCTCAGCGGGTTGACGGCCAGCGTGCGCAGGATGGCGTTATACAGGCCAATCAGGATGGGGAACTGGACCAGCAGGGGCAGACAACCGCCCAGCGGGTTAAAACCCACCTTGCGCATTTCCTCGCTCAGCTTCTGCGGGTCGTTCTTGTATTTCTCCTGTATGGCCTTGATCTGCGGCTGCATGGCGGCCATCTTGAGGCTGGAGACCTGCTGTTTCAGCGTCAATGGCAGTGTCGCCAGCCTGATGATCACCGTCAGGACAATGATGGCAAGCACATAGTTGTGGAACAGCACATCGTAGATCAGTAATAACACATTGGTCATCGGGTTGACGACCAGAATATCGAAGATATTGCCCATACCGATTAAAGCCTCACATCAGGACCGTACAACATGCTGCCACACAGAGCGAGCGCGGGAGTTTTGCGACTATTTATGGCGTACATCGTATCACGACCAGCCGGCCGTTTCATTTACCTGGCGTGGGGGTAGCCGCCGGCGCCAGCGGGAACTGGTACTTGCGCGCGCCGGTGTTGGCATCCAGTGCCCAGACTTTGATGTCGCCGTCGAAAACCGGCACCAGCAGCGTATCGCCCACCACCGCAGGTTCCGAGACCAGCCGGCGCGCAATTGTATCATTGCGCCACTTGGTATTGTTATAGTCGACCTTGCCGGTAGCGTCCTTCTTGATATTATTCAGGTCGAATGCATAGACGTTGGTGTCCACGGAAACGACATAAAGCGTTGTGCCGGAGATGACCGGCTGCGCTTTGATTGAGTCGCGCGTTTCATAGGTCCATTGAATCTGGCCCGTGGCCATATCCAGCGCGTACAGCTTGCCCTGCACGTCGCCAAAGTAAACCGTCCCGTTGGAAATGGTCGCGTCAGTCCATACCCACCCGCCGACCGGCGTCTTCCATTTTAACGAGCCGTCACTGGCATTGACGGCGTAGAAGGCGCTGTCAAACGCGCCGAAATACAGCACGCCGCCCGACAGGGCCGGCTGAGCGGCGATCGGCGCGCTGATCTTATCGAACTGCCAGATCTGCTTGCCGGTAGCAGCATCAATAGCGTACAGCTTGTGATCCAGACCGCCCTGATACAGTTTGCCATCGGCCAGCAACGGGCGTCCCCACAGGCGGTTGCCCGTGCTGAATGTCCAGATCAGTTTGGGCTGGTTTGAACTGTCTTTCTGGGCAGGGTCGAAGGCATACAGGTTGCCGTCGCCGTTCGGCGCGTAGACAAGTTTGCCATCGGTGACGACGCCCGCTACAAACTCACGCGCCGTTGCCTCGGGCGGGGTAAAACGCCAGACTTCCTGGCCGTTCTGGTTTGAAAGACCGTAAACGTGCTTGTCATAGGCGCCATTGGTGCCGGAACTGCCGCCTACGATGATGACATCGCCCATCTTCGCCGGCACACCCGAAAAAGGGCCGCGCGGATTGGCGTTGTCGATAGACGCCGGGAACTGCCAATCCAGCCTGGCAGTCTGTACGTCGAACTTATAAACGTAAAGATTGCTGGCCAGATACGCGGAGTTTCCATCCACCATCAAGCCGGGGAACGCGCTGGGGGCGGGTTCGCCGCCGCCGCACGCACTGAGTATAAATGCCCCGGCTGTGATTGCCGCCAAAGCCCGCACTGAAAATCTATTCAAAGCTGATCCTTATTGACGCGAATTGAAGCACTATGGGACAGGATCGTACCCGCCCGGATGAAAGGGGTGACAACGGGAGATGCGTTTAGCGCCCAGCCAGCCGCCCCTCAGGACGCCGTATTTGCTGACCGCCTGCAGGGTATATTCGCTGCACGAGGGATAGTACCGGCAAGAGGGCGGAAGCGCCCGTGAAATGGTCATCTGATAGATGCGGATGGCGCCGATGAGAATGCGCCGGCCGATGTCGACCGGTTTCTTCACCTCTAGCTCGCTCTCACCAGACACGCCTGTGTCAGAAGCCACTGTAACTCATCTCGCACATCCTGCATGCGCACGCCGGGCGCCGCCATGGCAGGTCGCGCGATCACTACTATATCCCAACCCGCTTCGAGCTGCGGCGCCAGATGGCGCATCGATTCACGCATCAGGCGGCGGGTTCGATTGCGCTGCACCGCGCCGCCAATTTTCTTCGACGCGATCAACCCGATTCTGACCGCTTCCGCAGTAACCATAGCGGAATGCCGCTCATCGGGAGACCTGCGCGCCGCTTGAATACTGCAGCGCCTGCCGCCCCAGAAACGGCCCTGCCGCCTGACGCGCTCGTAATCGGCCTGCGTATGAAGACGGCCGGGCATCCCGAATGAACCGGCAACGGCGGGATTAACCAGCGGATTACTTGCTGCCCCTGGTGCCAGCCTTGCTTTTCGCCGGCGAATACACCGCATTCCAGTCGATCTTCTTCACGTGGTTGTTCGCCACCACGGTCAGTTGATGTCGCCCCTTGGCGCGGCGCGCATTCAATACTTTGCGGCCGCCTTTGGTCTGCATGCGCTGAAGAAAGCCGTGCACGCGCACGCGACGGCGCTTGCGGGGTTGATAGGTTCGCTTTGTTGACATCTGTTTATCTCTATTCGCTCAGATCGTTTGTTGCGTTCGTTCGTGTAAACTGGCCGATTATACCCCGCCTGCTGGCACTACCGTGCAGCTGATCGGGCGAGCCATTATAGCAGGACTGCCGGTCAGGATTATTCCTGCGAGCGGGCCAGCTCCACCAGGGTGCGCACGCCATAGCCCATCGCGCCGCGCGGCTGGTAGCCTTTGGTGTCGGTATTGAACATCATACTGGCCATATCGATATGCGCCCAGCGATACGCTTCCTTGTTACGCTCCGTCTCCACGAAACGCTTGAGGAACCAGGCGGATATGCCGACCCCGGCGTTACGTGCGGCGGTGTTGCGGATGTCCGCCACGTCGCTCTTGAGCTTCTCCCCGTATTCGTTATACAGCGGCATCCGCCACAGGCGCTCGCCGCAATGGCGCGCGCTGCGCAGGATCAGCTCCGCCCACGGCTCGCTGTTGCTGAACAGGCTGGCCGCAACCCCTTCGCCCAGGGCGATGACACTCGCGCCGGTCAGCGTCGCCAGGTCCACCACACCGCGCGGTTCGTAGCGTTTGGCGTAGTGCAGCGCATCGGCCAGGATCAGGCGCCCCTCCGCATCGGTGCTGATGATTTCGACTGTCGTCCCGTTCATCATCGTGATGACGTCGCTGGGGCGGAAAGCTTGCCCGCCCGGCATGTTCTCCACCAGTGGCACCAGCCCGATCGCGCGGCCCGGCAGCTCCAGTTCGCCAATGGCCTGTAACGCGCCGATGACCGCCGCCGCGCCGCCCATATCCGCCTTCATATTCTCCATACCGGCGGGGTCTTTCAGGCTGATGCCGCCGGTATCGAATGTGACGCCCTTGCCAACAAAGACCAGCGGCTGGCCGCGCCCGTCCGGCTTGCTGTCGAGGATCACAAATCGCGGGGCGTTAGCGCTGCCCTGCGCGACTGCCAGCAGACCGCCCATCCGGTTCTCGGCGATTTCGCGCTCGTTGTAGACCGTGCAGCCGATGTGGGCGCGCGCCGCCATCTCCTCGCACCAGGCTGCCAGCGCGGCAGGGTTCAGATGGTTGGGCGGGCGGTTGATCAATGTACGCGCCGTGTTGACGCCGCCGGCGATCAGTTCCCCTTCGCGCGCACCCCGGCTGACGGCCTGGATACGCGACAGGTTGAACTCGACCAGCGTGAAATCGTCAATATTCCTGGCCTGCGCGGCGCCATCCGATTTGAATTCGCGAAACTGATAGGTGGCCAGCAGCGCGCCTTCGACGACGGCCTGCGCCGCCGCGCGCGCGTCCAGCCCGCTCATGCCGCCGCCGTGCACCACGCCGGCCACACGCCGGCATCCCAGATCGCGCGCCTTGCGCGCCGCCACGCCGCTGGCCTGTCGTACGCGGTCCAACGTCAGGTGCTCTTTGCGGCCCAGGCCAACCAGAATCACGCGCGGCGACGGGATCAGGCCATTGGTGTAGAGGACCGCGACCTCATTGTGTTTGCCTGTGAAGTCGCCCAGGCGGATCAGGCGGCTGATTGCCCCGTCGCCGGGTATGCCATCTGTCGCACCCAGCGCGGCATCGACAGCGCCGGCCGCGCCCGTGGGCATATCGGCGCCCTCGAATAGATTGACGATGACAGCATCAGCCGGGAGCGCCTGAATCTGCTTCTGAACGACGCGGATTTTCATGCGGCTATTCATCATACGATTGAATCGGAATTCTGCATCCTGTGCCGCACGACTCATGGCAGTGATATCAACGGAATCGCAACCAGCACCAGCCCGATGCCCAGCGCCTGCCCGCGCGCCAGGCGTTCGCGCAGTAACGTCAGCGCCAGCACGACCGTCGAGGCCGGATACAGCGAAGACAGGACGCCCGCCACATCCAGCCGGCCCGCCTGCGACGCCAGGACAAAGAAAAAATTGCCGCAGGCGTCCATTGTGCCGGCCATGATGATCGCCGGCAACGCATGCAGCGGCGGCCGGCGGATCGATCGCGTGAAAGCCGCAGCGGCGAGAACCATGGCGATGGACGCGCAGCGCGCCGCCACCAGCGGGATAAAAACCGAGCCGTGCCGGGCCTGCGCGATCAGGATCAGGAATGCGCCAAAAGCAAGGCCCGACAGCGCAGCCAGGGCAATGCTGACCTTGCGCGGAGAGCGGCTTTCGCCGTGGTCCGCTGTGCGCGAGACGAACCACACGCCGGCCAGCGCCAGCATAAAGCCCAACAGCGTGAGCGGCGCAGGCAGCCCTTGCGTCAACGCCCCTGCGATCACCGGCAGCGCCGCGGCAATCACGCCCGACACCGGCGCGACGACACCCATCTGACCCAGCGCCATGGCGCGATACAGCGCGGCCAGCCCAAACAGGCCCGCGATGCCGGCTGCGGCGCCATACGCAAGGTCTACAGGAGCCGGCAATGCTTCATGTGTGAGCAACGCCAGCGCCGCCAGCAACACGATTCCGATGATCTGCGAGTAAAGCAGCACGGCGATGACAGGCGCGCGCCGCGCCCCGTAACCGCCGCTGAAATCGCCGGCTCCCCAGGTGACCGCCGACGCCAGACCAAAGACAACCGATGCCAGTGCCGCCGAAGAATTCATGTGCAGCGCCGCGAGGTTATTTCATTACGGTAGCCAGAAAGCCCACCGCCATCGTCACCCCGGCCAGGATGATCCACAACATGTTGTCGCGCGCCAGGTCCAGTAAAGTGGCGCGGGGATAGGCATAGGGCGCACCGGTTGATCCTTCGCCGCCATGATCGCTGAAGAGCAGGTTGCGGAACTCCGCCACCGTCGCCGGGCGGTCGTCGGGGTGCATGGCGATGGCAGTGACGATGGCGCGTTCCACCGGCTCGGAGATCGCCGAGTTGATGGTGCGCGGCGAGGCCAGCGCCTCGGGTTTCAGGAAGCGCTGCTTGGCTTCCGGGGGCGCCTGATTGGTGAGCAGGTGATACAGCGTGGCGCCCAGCGAATAGATATCGGAGCGCGCGTCGGTGTGCGTGTCGTCCTCGCCGTACTGCTCCAGCGGCGTGTAGGCCGCTGTGCCGCGCCCCTGCAGCACCGTGATGGTGCGCGAATCATCTTTAGCCAGCACTTTCACCAGCCCGAAATCCACCAGCTTGATCAACCCGCTGGGGGTGAGTTTGATGTTGCTGGGCTTGATGTCGCGGTGCAGCACCGGCGTCTCCTGGTTGTGCATATAGTCCAGCGCGTCACAAAGCTGGTGCGCCCAGTTCAACACTTCAGTCTCGGTCAGGAAGCGGCCGCTGCGGCGCGCCTCGTCCACGATTTCTTTCAGGTCCTTGCCCGACACATAGTCCATGACCAGATAATCCTGCTCCGACTCGGTGAAGTAGTCCGATACTTTCGGCAGGTTCGGGTGGTCCAGCCGGGCCAGGATGCTGGCTTCGCGGGAGAACTGGTGCTGCAGCTCGCTGATGATGTCTTTGCCGGCAGCC
>JAKALH010000488.1 GCA_021813225.1 Chloroflexota bacterium | reverse complement strand
CGGTAATGGCGCCGACCGGGCAGTTGCGCCCGCACACCATGCAGCCGGTGCAGGCATCGGTGATTTCGTAGCGGATCAGGCCCTTGCACACCCTGGCCGGGCAGCGCTTCTCGTAGATGTGCGCCTCGTATTCCTTGCGGAAGAAGCGCAGCGTGCTCTCCACCGGGTTTGGCGCGCCCTGGCCCAGTCCGCACAGGCTGGTCGAACGAATCTGCGTGCACAGCATCTCCAGCGTTTCGATGTCGCCGTCGCGCCCGTCGCCCTTGCAGATGCGCTGCAGGATTTCCAGCATGCGGCGCGTGCCCACGCGGCAGGGCGTGCACTTGCCGCAGCTCTCGTCCTGGATGAATTCCATGAAAAAGCGGGCGATGTCCACCATGCAGGTGTCCTCGTCCATCACCACCAGGCCACCCGAACCCATGATGGTGCCGGCCGCCGCCAGCGACTCATAGTCGATCGGGCGATCCAGATATTCCTCGGGCAGGCAGCCGCCCATGGGGCCGCCGATCTGCACGGCTTTCAGCTTCTTGCCGTCCTTGATGCCCTGCGCCACATCGTAAATCACTTCGCGCATGTTAATGCCCAGCGGCACTTCGATCAGGCCGGTGTGATTCACGTCGCCGGCCAGCGCGAAGGTCTTGGTGCCTTTGCTTTTGGCCGTGCCCATGCTGGCGTACCACGCCGCGCCGCGCAGAATGATCTGCGGGACGTTGGCATAGGTTTCCACGTTGTTGACGTTGGAGGGTTTGGCCCACAGCCCGCTGACCGCCGGGAACGGCGGGCGCGGGCGCGGCTCGCCGCGGCGCCCTTCGATAGAGGCCATCAGCGCCGTCTCTTCGCCGCACACGAACGCGCCGGCGCCCATGCGCACTTCCAGGTCGAAGGAGAAACCGCTGCCCAGGATATTCTGGCCCAGCAGCCCCAGCGCGCGCGCCTGGCCGATGGCGATTTTCAGCGTTTGCACCGCCAGCGGATATTCGGCGCGGCAGTAGATATAGCCGTTGCTGGAGCCGATGGCATACGCGGCGATAATCATGCCCTCGATGACCGAGTGCGGGTCGCCTTCCAGCACGCGCCGGTTCATGAACGCGCCGGGGTCGCCTTCGTCGGCGTTGCAGATGGCAAACCTGGGCGCGGCCTGCGACGCGCGGCAGAACTGCCACTTCTTCCCGGTGGGGAAACCCGCGCCGCCGCGCCCGCGCAGCCCGGAGGCCAGCACTTCGTCGATCACCTGTTCGGGCGTCATCGACGACAGCACCTTCGCCAGCGCCTCGTAGCCGTCCTCGGCGATGTAATCCTCGATGTTATTCGGGTCGATCCTGCCGCAGTTGCGCAGCACCACGCGCACTTCCTTGGCCGTGGGCGCGCTGAGTTCTTCGTCCTTGACCTCGACGACCGGCTCCAGAAACTTCTTCGCCACACGTCCCTTCAGGAAATGCTCCTCGACCAGGAACGGGATATCGTCGACGGTCAGCCCGACATAGTGCACGCCGTCCGGGTACACCATCAGTTCCGGGCCGTTGCCGCAGCCGCCGATGCGCGAAGTTTCCAGCACCTGAACCTCATCGATCAGGCCCTGTGCCACCAGTTCATCCTGCAATGCGTCTTCAATATCGTGCGCCCCTCTGGCCAGGCATTCCGGGTCGACGCAGACTAGAACGTGAGTGCGAAAGTACTTCATACGTTACCTGGTCAGTTGGCCGGGATCACGAGTTCCGTAACGGCGCGACCGCCGACAACGTGCTCCTTCATGATGCGGCGGGCCTGCTCCCGGTTCACTTTGCCGTAGGTGACTTTCGGAGTGCCGCCGACTTCGACCTGTACGATAGGCTCCAGTTCGCACATGCCCATGCAGCCGGTCTGTTTGACCACGACGCCGCTGAGGTTATCCGCTTCAATTTCGTCGAGGATGGCGCGCATGGTCTCCCTGGCGCCTGCCGCGATGCCGCACGTGCCCATGGCTACCGTGACCTGCACGGCGCCGGACGTTGTCTTCGCCCTGCGCTTCTCCAGCGCTTCTTCCTTCAGTTTTCTCAGCTCATCAAGCGATTTGACTGCTGGCATGTGGATGTCCTCCTACGGTTTTTGTACGCTTTTCACGCCTTCCTGCAGCGTCTCGCGCAGGTAGGTCAATATCGATGGCTCGGTCAGCGAGACATCGCCCAGTTCGGTTTTAATCGGTGCGTCGTCGAACAGGAACTCGCCGTCGCCGGCGCGGTAACGGAATACCCAGTGAATCTGCGGCCAGGCCACCAGAAGCCCGAACCAGGTGCCGGTCAGGTCGCCCAGCGGCATGCGGTCGATATGGCTGCGTTGAAATTCGACTTCCAGGCGCGTGCCTTTTCCGACGGCCGAGTGGATATGCAGGTAACCATTGCAGCCTTCGGCGGCCGCCTTCAGCAAAGGGATGCCCAGGCCCACCTTGCGCGTGGTGCGGCTGGTGACGAACGGGTCGACCACCTGCGCGATCGTTGCCTCGTCCATGCCCTTGCCGTTGTCTTCAACGATCATCAGCAGGCGGTCCTTGCGGGCATCCTCATCCACGGCGATCGTGATATCGCATGCGCCGGCGGCGACGCTGTTTTCGGCGATATCCAGCAGGTGCAGTGCCAGTTCTCTCATACGACTCCTGCGCTTCCTGCCGCCCTACGACTGCGCCTTGCGCAGAATCTGGGGCAGCTTGGCAGGCCGCACGCGCCCGTGCATCTCTTCGTCGATCACCACCACCGGCGCCTGGCTGCACGCGCCGACGCAGCGGCAGATTTCCACCGTCGCCATGCCGTCTTTGGTGGTCTGGCCCGGTTCCACATTCAGAACCTGCCTGGCTTTCTCAATCAGTTGCTCTGCGCCGCCCACATAACAGGCGGTTCCCATGCAGAATTTGACGGTGTGCTTGCCGCGCGGCTGGGTGGTGAAAAAGGAATAAAAGGACACCACACCA
>JAKALH010000487.1 GCA_021813225.1 Chloroflexota bacterium | reverse complement strand
CTGAACTGCGCCGACCATGCGGGACGGCTGCCTTCAGCCATGCTGTTGCCGTCTGCGGATAAGCGTGTCATAGCGGGTCAGTCGTTGCGCGCGCGTATTCGCGGAAGGTCTCCAGGATGTTCAGGCAGGCGCGCCGCTCCGCCGCGCCCAGCCGGCCGATATCGTAAAACAGGCCGGCCAGTTCCAGCAGCTCGCGCCGGAGTTCTGCGGTCTCGCCGTCGCCGGGGGGAACGACCAGTGCATCGAGCCGCACCTGACCTGCGGCGGCTGCCTGCCTCAGGCCCAGCAGCAGCGCCTCGTCGATGCGCTCCACCTGCTGCGCCTGGTCGATGGCGATGGCAGCCTGCTGCGCGAACATCTGGAGCAGTTCGATATCGCGAATGCTGAACGACGGCGCGTCTATCTTGTCGAGTACTTCCATCACACCCAGCACGCGGTCGCCGGAGAGCAGCGGGGCAGCCAGGATCGAGTGCGGCACATAGCCGGTGCTCTGCGCGAACGACTGGTTGAAGCGCGCATCCTGCTGCACGTTCGAGATGGCCATCGGCTGGGCGGTCATGACTACATAGCCGGCGATGCCGCTATCTACGGCGATGCGCTTGCCGACAATACTCTCACTGCCTGCACCGTATGAGACCTTGAACTCAAGCTCCTGGCGCGCCTCATCCACCAGCGCGATCGATGCCGCCGCCGCGCCAAAGATGCGCGCCGCCGCGTCCACGATCGACTGCAGCAGCGCGCGGCTGGTGCCGGGCAGCACAGCCCGCCCGCCTGCCTCTATGGCCGCCAGCAGGCGCTCCAGTTGTTCCAGCGGGATGCTGCGCTCCGGGTTGTCATTCATGAACGGGTATGCTCCCTCCAAAGGCTGGCGCTCGTTTACATGCGCATCTTAGCACCGCTCACCGCCCGGCAGAACATACGCTCGGGATATCGGATGCGATGGTGCATCCACGACCGATAGAGCGGCACTGCCAGCAGCCGCAGGCAGTGCGGGTTTATGATTGGTCGCGCACAGGCCGGTGCAAACGGCACGACCCGCAGGCAGCACAAGCACACACATCATCGACCGCATCGCCCCGCAGCAGGCAAACGCTTTCTACGCCGTGTCTCACCGCGCCCGGCCTGTCGCGCAAACAGAAGGTCTGACCGGCTGCGCGCAATGCTCGTACAATAACCGCAGATGAAACGGAGCAGAACGCGGCCTGCCCTGGCGGGTGCCCAGGCCATGCTTCTGGCGATAATGCTGTCGGCCTGCAATCTGCCGGCGCCTTCGGCCAACAACCCGGCGCCGGATGCGGCCCGCGGCACGCCCTATGTCTCAGCGCCGCCGTGCGACGCGCCGGGCACAGCCACCCCGTCCGCCAGCCCCATCGCCACACCAACGTTGATGTTGCCCTGCGTGCCTTCGTTCAGCCATGTGTACGTGATCGTGATGGAGAACCAGTCCTTCGACCACATCGTTGGCAGCGCCAGCGCCCCCTACATCAATTCGCTGATCGCCCGCTACGGGCTGGCTGCCAACTACAACGGGGTGGCGCATCCTTCGCAACCCAACTACCTGGCGCTGTTCAGCGGATCGACGCAGGGCAATACCGACGACTTCCGGCACGACTACACAGCCACGACGATTGCCGACCAACTGGAAGCCCGCGGCAAAACCTGGAAGGTATTTGCACAGAATGTACCCTTGAACTGCTACACGGATGTGCTGGCGTCGGGCGGCGAAGACGGCCCCGGCGAATACGTCCGGCGCCATAATCCGGCCATCAGCTTCACGGGCATTTCCGGTTCGCCGGCGCGCTGCGCCAACATCACCGACTTCACGCACTTCGACCCCGCCACCGCCGATTACGCCTTCATCGTCCCGAACACCTGCAACGACATGCACGACACCATCTGCCCCGGCGGCCTCAATAACGTCGCCAACGGCGACTCCTTTCTGAAGGAGTTCGTGCCGAAGATACTGAACAGCAGCGCCTGGGACGACCGCAGTGCGCTGTTCATCACGTGGGACGAGGCGATCGGGATCGGCAATCGCGTGCCGACGCTGGTGATCTCGAACAAGGTCCCGCAGGGCTTCCAGTCGGCGACGGAGCACGACCATTATTCGCTGCTGCGCACCATTCAGGATGCCTGGGGGCTGGGTTGCCTGGCCAACACCTGCACAGCCAACAACCTGGCCGAGTTCTTCCGCTGATCGCGCGGCCGCTTCGGGCGACGGCATGGTTGGCTGCGCCGAATGCGAACAGCGCCGGCCCCACGTGATCACCCTGTTCGTGAACTGTTGGAATCGGCGGCGCTGCCCGCATGCAACCCGCCGCTGATGGTCTGCTTGTCCACTCGCTTTTAGCTACTCCCAATCGGGAGTTGGGACAACCAACCGTGGCGGTGGGTCTGAAAGGCCGGCCGGAATGCCTGGATTACTTGCCGGTGTTCGGCTGAGCGGCGTCCTTTGCCGGCGTGTCCTTCTTTGCGGCCGTCTCGGCTTCGTCCTCGTCCTCGTTGGATTCCCAGCCGATGATCCACACGCACAGCCCGGCCAACCCGACTGTGGCCAGGATGAGGAACAGCCACTGGTTCCACAGCAGCCCCACATCGCGCGCGGCGATGACCAGCACGATCACCATGCCGATTGCCAGCGCCACCCAGGCAGCCAGTTTAGGGTGCTGCGCTGCCCACCCTTTAGTTTTCAAGAGCATAGGCGAATTCTACAACGGTTGAGACTCCCGATAACTTTGATGGACTCCCGGCACCCGCGGGAGTCTTGTTGCCATCACGGCGTCAGCGTGACCTTGATCGAGCGGTTGCCAGCCTCGACCAGATCGATGCCGTGCTGGAAATCGGCCAGCGGCAACTGGTGCGTGACGATCTGATCCATCGGCAGCAGTCCGTTCGCCAGCATGTCGATTGCGATCGGGTAGCAGTGCGGGCCGATGTGCGCTCCG
>JAKALH010000032.1 GCA_021813225.1 Chloroflexota bacterium | reverse complement strand
GTGTGGGATGCAGACCGCGCCGGCGCCGGCGTGCGTATTGCAGCCCGCCTGCGGCGCCTGCGCCCGGACCTGGTGTGGTTCAACCTGGGGACGACGGCGTTTGGCTGTATGGCGCTGGCGAACGTGTCCGGTTTACTGGCGCCGCTGCTGGCGCAGCGCCTGGGCTTGCCGACCGTCGTCACCATGCACGAGGTCCCGCAACTCGCCGACTTGAGCCGGCTCAGGGCGCCGGGCGGACGATTGAGCGCGCCGGGAGCCGTCTGGGCAACCTGGGCGATGACTCAGGCCGATGTCGTCTGTGTCACACTCGCGCGTTATGCGGACTGGCTTTCGGCGCATTGGCCGGGGCGGCGCTACCTGCATATCCCCATCGGCGTCTATGGCGAACCGCAATGGCAGGACGAACCGCCTGAGCCTGGCCTGCTGTACTTCACCATGCCGGCGCCCTTTCGAGGCCTGGAAGTGCTGTTGCAGGCGTATCGGATACTGCAGCAACGCCGCCCCGACGTCAGGCTGACCGTCGCCGGCGCCGAACATCCGCGTTTTCCCGGCTACGCCACGCGCGTGCAGCAGCAGTTTCGCGATGTGACAGGCGTGCGCTGGCTGGGCTATGTGCCTGAAGCGCGCGTTCAGGAAATCTTCAAGCAGACTCAGGTCGTCGTGGTGCCCTACGTCGCGGCAACCGGCGCCTCAAGCGTCTTGTTTCAGGCCGTGATGCGCGGCAGAGCCGTCGTGTTGTCCGACCTTCCGGAGTTGCGCGCCACAGTTGCCGACGCGGGGCTGCAGGCGGAGTTCTTCTCCAGCGGCGATGCGCCGGCTCTGGCCGCTGTGCTTGATCGAATTCTGTGCCAACCCAAGCACCGCGCGCAGCAGGTGCGCTGGAACCAGCAGGCCATCCGCCGTCTGCAACCCGATAACACCTGCCGCTCATACCTGCACGCGTTCAACCTGGCGCTGCAGACTCGTTGCACCCTTCACCGCCTCTCCGTTCCGCACGACATGACGGCGGAGACGGTCTGGTGACTGCGCGGTTGCGCCTGGCCGTTGCACTGGCGTTTGGCTGTCATGCCGCGCTCATCCTCACCGCGCGCTACCGGCAGAGCTACGACGCCTATACGCACATGTTCTTCGCGGACCACTATCTGCGGCAGTGGGGGACGCTGTGGGAACCGCGCTGGTACGCGGGGTTTACGGTCGTCTCGTATCCCCCGCTGGTACATCAGGTGATGGCGCTGATTGCGCAGGTCACCGGCGTCGACGCCGCATTCGCCGTCGTGCTGCTGGCGACCATGACAGCCCTGCCGCTCGCGGCGTATGCCTTTGCGCGTGTCTTCTGCGAACCCGACGCCGCCGGGTATGCTGCACTCGCAGCGGCAATGTTACCGTCCGTATACCTCACGGCATATACCTTCGGCCAGTTGCCTACGCTGGTCGGCGCGGTATTCGCCCTGCTGGCGTGCGCGGCGCTGGCAGCCTATCTGCGCTGCGGCGACAGGCTGTCCGGCGCATTGGCGGTCAGCCTGACCGCTGTCGTCCTGGCTGCCCATCACGCTACCCTGCTGTTTCTCCCTTTTGGTCTGCTGGCAGTAAGTGTTCATCTGCTGACGAGGAGACAGGTGGCGCCGCATCTGCTGGTCGCCCGTCTGGCAGCCATTGTTGCATGCATGACGGCAGCCGGTCTGCTGGTCATCTGGCCGTTCTGGCTGTGGGGTGCGGGGCAGACCATGCAGACGCCGATCGACCATCTTTCCAGGCACAATTTCCTGGCTGACCCCGCCGCTCTGTTCATGTTTTTCTTTCCAATGTACGGCCTGTTTCTTCTGTTGATTCCCTATGTTGCCCGCCACCTGTTGCAGGTTCGGCGGATCGCCGCTGCGCGGACGACGCTGGCGGGGGCCGCCGCCGCCTTCGCCGTGCTGTTCGTGCTGGGGTTGGGTGGCACAACCCCCCTGCCGCGGTTGCTGTTTGGCGCACGCTGGGAATGGCTGACCTATGACCGCTTCGCGTTCTGGGCATCGCTTTTCATGCTGGTATTTGCCGGCCAGTTTGCCGTGGATGCGCGCCGCTGGTATGTCGACCGCGTCATACCGCTGTCTCGCATGACCGCGCTTGAGGCTGAAGCAGCGGGTCATCCGGTTGCGACTGGTATCGCAGCCCGGCTGGCGCAGCAGATTGCTCCGATGCGCCGCGGCGTGAGAGCCACCGCATTCGCGCTGCTGGCGCTCCCGTTTTTTCTGACGGCGCTGGCGCCCGATGTGCTGCCGACGCAACCGCCGCAGGTCGATATGCGTCCTGTCGCGGCGTTTCTGAATGCCGGCGACCATGCGCAGTGGCGATATCTCACCTTCGGCTTCGGCGATCAGTATGCTTCGCTCTCACTCCTCACCAGCGCCGCCACGATCGACGGCAGTTATCATACGGCGCGCACGCTGCCGGAGCTGCGCCGCAGCGGCATCGGCCAGATCGATACGATACTGTGGACCGATAAAGGCCTGAGCGCACTGGATCCGATTCTCGATCGTTCGGCGTCGCACGGTGTGCGCTGGGGCTTTGTCAACCGCAGGGAGTATGTCAGCGTCCTGCAACGGCACGGCTGGCAGCCTGTCACGGTGCTGTCGGATGGCGTTGCGGTGTGGGAAGACCCGCGTGCGGTTCGCCCGCCCGACCTGCCCCCGCCGCCCGATGATCCCTTGCAGGCATTTTCATGGCATTTCCTGCCGCTGGCGGCGCTGGCTGTCGCGGCGGTGCTGGCAGCCGGATATGCCGCGCGCGAACAGACCCGGCGGGCGCTGCTGGGCGTGCATACGGCGGCTGTCGGCCTGCTGCCGGTCGGTTTATGCGTGTGGGTATATCTGACACTGGCCGTGAACGGCTACACGCGCATCTACTTCACCTACACCGATGCTCTCCTGTTCGCCAGCGACGTGCTGATTGGCGCAGCGGTAGCCGCGTGGGTGCTGGCGCGCCTGATCGGTCAAGACCGCGATGTTGTCCGGCGCAGCGCGCCGGCGATCGCGTGGCTGACACGCGGTCTGCTGGCGTTGTGCCTGCTGGCGTCGCTCAGCGTGCTGTGGGCGCACGATACCCGTGTGGCGCTCTATGTCGCAACGCACCTGTGGCTGTTGTTTGGTTTCTACTGCTCATTGAAAGACCATCCGGTCCCGTGGAAGGTATATGCGCTGGGCGCATCGGCGGCGCTGCTGCTGCAGGTTCTGGCAGGCGGCGCGGAGTTTGCCGTGCAGTCGACCGCGTTCCTTAACCCGCTGCATCTGAAATGGCCCGGCGAGGTCAATGCGGCTATGCTGGGCGCCAGCGTCGTGCAACTGGCGGACGGAACACGCTGGTTGCGCGCCTACGGCACGACACCGCACCCCAATATACTCGGCGGGCTGGCGCTCGTCTTTCTGGCTGGCCCCGCCCTGTGGTTTCTGGCGGGCGGGCGCTGGCGCTGGCTGGCCGCTCCCGTGCTGATGGGCGGGGTCGTGCTGCTGGGGCTGACATTCTCCCGTTCCGCTGCCCTGGGCGGCGCGGCGGCAGCCTGTGTGCTGGCTTTTCAACATCGCCGATTTGCCCGCGCGCGCCTGCCGGCTCTGCTGGCTTTGGCCGCCGTCGGGGCCATCGTCGTGGCCGTGCCGCTCAGCCGCCTGATGGCGACGCGCGTCATTGGCCTTGAGGTGCCGACCGAAAACCAGTCCATTCAGGTGCGCAACTGGATGACCGAGCAGGCGCTAATCATGATACGCGCGCATCCCGTTCAGGGCGTTGGCATCGGCAACTACGCCATTGCGCTGGCGGATCAGGCGCCGGGCACGTATGCCATCGAGCCGGAGCACAATGCGCTGTTGCTGATCGCGGCGGAGCTGGGCCTGCCCGGTGCGCTCATTCTGGCGGTCATTCTGGCATCAGTCGCCGCAGGGATCCTGCGCGCGCCGGACAGCCCCGGCGCAGCGGTTGCCGCGGCGCTGCTCATCGGCATGCTGGTCATGGCGCTGTTCGACCACTATCTGTGGACGCTGGCCCCGGGGCGCGCCGCTCTGTGGCTGGCGCTGGGGCTGTGGGCCGGCTGGATGAACGCATCACATTACAATACCTCACACAGATCGCCGGCGTCCGCGGGCCGCTGAGCTGTAGAGGTATTCCATGTCACATCCCTTGTTCGACCTGAGCGGCAGAGTCGCGCTTGTGACCGGCGCGGGGGGCGGTTTCGGCGGCGCCATCTCGAAGGGCTTTGCCGAGGCCGGCGCCGACCTGTTGATTACGGATATCAATGCGGAGACGCTGCGCGCGACGGAAGAGAAGGTGCGCCCGATCGGGCACCGCGTGGCGCCCGCCGTCGGCGATATCACCGACCCGCAGTCCATCCGCGCGATCTTCGAGCGGCTCGATCAGGAGTACGGGCGCATCGACGTGCTGGTCACCTGCGCCGGGCCGGCCTGGACAACAAAGCCCGAAGACCTCTCGCTGGACGACCTGGAGCGCACCCTGAAATCTCTCGGCATCGGCAAGTTTTATTGCTGCCAGGAAGCCGGCCGGCGCATGCTGGCGCAGGGCAGAGGCAGCATCATCAACATCGGTTCCATCGCCGGCGTCACGGCGCTGGGGCGCGGGCACATCGCCTATGGCATGGGCATGGCAGCCATCGTGGAGATGACGCGTGAACTCAGCACGGAGTGGAGCGGACGCGGTGTGCGCGCCAATGTCATCCTGCCCGCGCAGGTGCCCAACGACAACAACAAACTGAATGAGCGCATGCGCGTTGATCCCATCCTGCGCGCCACTTTCCTGCGCGGCATTCCGATGGGCCGGCTGGGCCGCTCTGAGGATATCGTCGGTCCCGCCATTTTTCTGGCATCCGACGCCTCATCCTGGGTCACCGGGATCGTCCTGCCGATGGATGGCGGCAACCTGGCCAAGAACGCCGGCGGTTCGCATCCCGGTATGCCCGGCGAGACGGCCAACCTGTGACAGCCTCGCCGCGATACGATCTCCGGTTATCTGCCCGGCAACGGTCGGCGTAAAAGTTGAACCCCTGCACTACAATCGCATTTCTGGAGGGATATCTGTTATGGCGAAGACGATCGGCATCCTGACGTCAGGCGGCGACAGTCCGGGCTTGAATGCGGCCATCCGCGGGGTAGGCAAAGCGGCGCTCAGCTACTATGGCATGCAGGTTATCGGCTTTCGCGATGGCTTCCGCGGTTTCATGGAAAACCGCACCATGGAGCTGGATAGTTCCGCCTTGTCGGGGATCCTGACGGTAGGCGGCACCATCCTGGGAACCAGCCGCGATAAACCCCATCGCATGCCCGTCGGCGGCAAGCTGATGGACATGACCGATGTGATGGTGGAGAACTATCACAAACACAACCTGGATGTGCTGGTGTGCCTGGGCGGGGGCGGCACAGCCAAGAATGCCTATCGCGTGATGCAGAAGGGCATCAATGTCATCACGCTGCCCAAGACAATCGACAACGATGTCCCTTTTACCGATTCGACCTTCGGGTTCGACACGGCCCTGAATGTGGCGACCGAGGCGATCGACCGTCTGCACAGCACAGCGCACAGCCATCACCGCATCGTAGTCGTCGAAATTATGGGCAACAAAGTGGGCTGGCTGGCGCTGGGCGCCGGACTGGCCGGCGGCGCGGATGTTATCCTGATACCGGAGATTCCCTATGATGTCGACCTGGTCGCCGAAGCGATACGGCGCCGCAGCGCCAGCGGCAAACGCTTCAGCATTGTTGCTGTGGCGGAAGGGGCGATATCGAAGCAGGAAGCCGCGGCGCGCAAGGAAGCCGCCGACGGGATCGCCCATGCGAAATCCAAAGCCGCAAAGCAGAAAACCGAAGCGGCTCTCGAACAGATCGAACTGCAACATGCCGGCAACACCCTGCGCCTGGCGGCTCAGTTGGAGCAATTGACCGGCCTGGAATCGCGCGTGACTATCCTGGGTTACCTGCAGCGGGGCGGCACGCCGTCGGCAGCCGACCGCCTGCTGGCGACGCGCCTGGGCACAGCCTGTGCCGATCTGATCGAGCAGGGGGTCTATGGCGTGATGGTGGCCGCTGCAGGCGATTCGACCGCCACTGTGCCGCTGGAACAGGTGGCCGGCAAACTCAAGTATGTGCCGCCCGACCATCACTGGGTTGGCACGGCGCGCCGCGTGGGCACCTGCCTGGGCGATTGAGAGATGCCGCTGTGAACGCATACCTGTCCGGTCTGCGCTGCACGCTGTGCGGGGCGCTCTATGGCATCGGCGATGCGCGCACCTGTACCTGCCCGGCGGACGGCGGCAACCTGGACGCAGTCTATGATTACGCGGCCATCTCACGCGATATCGACCCGCGCCTGATTGCCGCGTCGCCGGACCGGTCGGTATGGCATTACGCCCCGCTGCTGCCTGCCATCCCGGCAGACCGGACGTTGCCCACTCCGCTGGCGTCATTCGGCTGGTCTCCGCTGTATCGTGCGCCGCGGCTCGAAAGCACCCTGGGCGTGCGCACGATCTGGCTGAAAGACGACACCCGCCTGCCGAGCAGTTCGTTCAAAGACCGCGCGAGTTCGATGGTGATTGCGCGCGCGCAGGAACTGGGCGCTCCCATCATCTGCGCCGCTTCGACGGGCAACGCAGCCTCGTCGCTGGTCACACTGTGTTCCGGCACGGCCCTTCGCATGGTGATCTTCGTTCCGCAGAGCACCCCGGAAGGTAAGCTGGCGCAGATTCTCATACACGGCGCGCGCGTATATGCGGTCGAAGGCAGTTACGATGACGCTTTCGAGCTGGCGATGCAGGCCAGCCGGGCATTCGGCTGGTACAACCGCAACACGGGCGTGAATGCCTGGACCCGCGAAGGCAAAAAGACCGCCGCCTATGAAATCTGCGAACAATTGGCGGCGGGTGAGGGTGAGGGCAAACGAGCGGAAACGCCGGCGGCTTTCCGCGCGCCGGATGTCGTCGTCGTGCCGGTGGGCGACGGCAACATCATCAGCGGCCTGCACAAGGGCTTCAAAGACCTGTACGCTCTGGGATGGACTTCGCAAGTGCCACGCTTCGTAGGCGTTACCGCGTCACTGGCACCGGCGCTCTACAAGGCGTGGCAGTCGGGCGGTGAACGCCTGCAGACGATGCCGTCGAGCACCATTGCCAGCGGCATCAGCGTCGATCTGCCGCGCGACGGCGTCATGGCGCTGCGCGCCGTGCGTGAGACGGGCGGTATATTCGTCGAGGCGTCCGATGAAGAGATGTTGGATGCGATGGGTATTCTGGCGCGCGACACAGGCATCTTCGTAGAGCCGGCCAGCGCCGCGGCCTGTGTCGGCCTGGCGAAGGCGCGCCAGCTCGGCGCCATCGCTCCCGGCGATGAAGTTGTTCTGCAGATGACCGGCAGCGGTCTGAAGGATGTCAGATCGGCGCTGGCGGCCGTGGCAGGCCGCATCCGCCGCATCCAGGGCAGGCTGGAGGAGATCGAGAATTGAGATTGGGGGATTGGGGTTTGATCTTTTAGAGAAGGGTACTATTACCAGCAGTATGTCCAGGGATGCATCCATCAAGATCGTGGCGCAGAACCGGCGCGCCTCATTCGAATATGAACTGGGTGAGCGTTTCGAAGCCGGCATTGCGCTGACCGGCGGCGAAATCAAGTCGATCCGCGCCGGCCACGTCGACCTGCGCGATGCCTATGTGTTCATCCGCAATGGCGAAGCCTGGCTCCTGCAGGCTCACATCGGCGCGTATGCACTGGCGACCGGTTTCAGCGCCGCCGCCGACGAACGCCGTGAACGCAAGCTTTTACTGCATAAGAAAGAGATCGCCGCGATCATGCGCGGCACCGAGCAGAAGGGATATACGACAGTGGCGACGAAGCTGTATCTGAAGAACGGACGCGCCAAGGTTGAGATTGCGCTGGCGCGCGGCAAGAAGCTGTACGACAAACGCGAGACGGTTGCAAAACGCGACGCACAGCGCGATATCGAACGCGCCCTGCGCGAGCGCTGAAGGTCGACGGCGAAAGTAATCCGGCTGATATAACGCACGGGGGACGGCTGGTACAGCTGTCCCCCGCGGTCACAACTCAGTTACTTTTCGGGCTGCAGCAGGCCGTAGTTCCCCGTCTTGCGGCGATAGACCACTTTCACAGCGCCGTCGTCGGCGTGCATGAACACAAAGAAATCGTGACCCAGCAGTTCCATCTGCTCGATGGCTTCGTCCGTGCTCATCGGAACTGTGGTGAAGTTCTTGACGCGCACGACACGCTGCTCCGCGATACCCTCTTCGCTTTCCGTGCCGATGGGCAGCGCTTCGGCTGTGGCAAGCTCGGCATCTTCACCCGCCGCGCCGGCGGCGTGCCGGCGGTCAATGCGCCGTCCCTTGTAGCGGGCGATGCGCTGGTACATTTTGTCCAGGGCAGCGTCCAGGGCGGCAAACGGATCGCTGTTGCGCTCCTCGACTCGCAGCAATGTGCGGTGGCGGCGTATCGTCAGTTCGAGTTCCTTGTCGGCATCGCCTTTGGCGCTGTGCTTGGTTACCTCCACGCGAATCTCCTCGATGCCCGGCAGGTAACGCGCCAGCTTGCCGGTTTTGCGACGCACGAAGTTCTCGAAACCTTCGCCCATTTCCATTCCGTGTCCCTGAATTGTCAGTTCCATTGCTACACTCCTATGTAAAACGTATATGACCTGCGACCGCAGCCGGGTACACCACACGATTCCAGACCGCGACCGCCAATCAACCCGCTCGGGCGAGTGTGATCGCGGCAACACTGGCGGCGCCGGCGTCCAGCAGCGCCTCTGCACACTCGCTCATCGTTGCTCCTGTCGTAAAGACATCATCCACCAGAACGATATGTCGGCCACGAGATAGTGCACGCTCCGCTTCAAATGCGCCTTTGACGTTTTGCCTGCGCTCCGCAGCGTTCAGACGCGCCTGCTGACCGGTATAGCGAACCCGCCGCAGCGAACGCGGTTCGACGGGTACGCCAACTTCGCGGCCCAGTTGCCTTGCCAGCAACTCGCTCTGGTTGTAACCGCGCTCGCGCCTGCGCCTGCTGTGCAGCGGCACCGGCACGATGCTGTCCGCCTGCAGGCCGCTGCGCCGCCAGGCATCGACCAGGTAACGGGAGAGTGGCGCGGCAAGCGCCGGTACGCCGTCGTATTTGAGGGCATGAATCGCCTCGCGCAGCGGCGTCGCGTAAACCGCAGCGGAAGTGACGTCGATTGCCGCAGGCTGCCGGGGCGGCGTAAGCGCCAGCGGGCATGTCAGCAGGGGCGCAAACAGGAGCTGCACGCGCGCATCGCAGGACTCACACCACACGCCTTTACCCGCTTCCTCGCACCCGCCGCAGCGGAGCGGATACAGCAGGTCCAGCAGGAACATCAACCAACGCCGCGCTTCGAAGATCGGGTGCCGCGTGTGAAGGTTCATGTGCATGAGCACTGTAACGAGAGCTGCGCCTGAGCTTTCGCCCACGGCGCATCCCCCTGTTGATGCAGTTCAGCCCGTGACGAGTCGATTCAGAAAGTCCGTTATAGCGGGGCCCAGCAACACCAGGATAACTACCAGTACGATGGCGAACAGGATCATGATCAGTGCGAAGTCGATCAAGCTGCCCCGCCCGCCTTCTCCACTCGGTGGACGCATTACTTACTCCTCACAAATTCTGTATTCGTTATCAGATGCCTGCCGGTCACTCTTCGCATCGTCAGCCTGATACAAGTGTAAACCGCTTTCAGAATCTCGTTGCGCGATATTTTCGACTGCCCGTATTGGCGGTCCTCGAAGATGATGGGCACTTCGGCCACCGCCCACCTGCGCTGCTGCACTTCGAACAGCATCTCGATCAGAAATGAATAGCCATTGGAAAAAATCCGGTCCAGCGGGACTGATTCGAGCACACGCTTGCGATACAGGCGGAAGCCCGCCGTGCAATCATTAGGCTGCAGCCCCAGCGTCGCGCGCGCGAACGAATTAGCGCCACGGCTGAGCACACGGCGGGACAGCGGATATAACACGCGACCGCCCGGAACATAACGCGAGCCTATTACCATGTCAGCGCCGGCGACGCGGGCCACCATCGCAGGGATATAACGAGGGTGGTGCGAGAAATCTGCATCCATAGTCAGCACGGCATCGGCGCCATGCGCCAGTGCATAGTGTATTCCGGCTATGTAAGCGGTGCCCAGCCCCAGTTTGCCGGCGCGGTGTACCACGCTGACGCGCGCATCGGCGGCGGCGAGCTGGTCGGCATAGGCCCCTGTGCCATCCGGCGAGTTGTCGTCTACCACGCAGACGTTGAGCGCAGTCGCATGACCGATATCAAGTGCGAGTAATTGAGGTATCAGGCGTTGGATGTTTTCGAGTTCGTTATAGGTGGGCACCACAACCGTGACAGCGTTAACCGCCGACGCGGACATTGGTGTGCGTGCGTCTGAATGCATTTAATTGATTATACTTTCAGCCATGTCGAAAGCAGAGCCGCTGTATCGTCTGCAGTTGCTGGACACAGACCTGGACAACGCGCGCAGGCAACTGGCCGAAATCGAAGCTGCCCTGAACAGCAATTCCGCCGTAAACCACGCGCGCGCGGAGCTGGCCTCGGCCCAACAGGCATATCAGAAACAGTCCGTCGGGGTGAAGTCGCTCGAACTGGAAGGGCGGTCGCTGGATGACCGCATCAAGGCGGATGAAGACCGCCTGTACACCGGAAACATCCGCACACCCAAGGAGTTGATCGACCTGCAGCGCGAAGTCGAGATGCTGAAGCGCAACCGGGCAACGCATGAAGACCTGTTGCTCAACGAGATGCTGGCGCTGGAGGAAGCCGCCGAGACGGCGCGGCGCTGCCAGGCTGCCGTCGACGACGCCGCACGGCACTGGCAGGAAGACGGGGTCATGCTGCATGAGGCCGCATCGAAGCTCCGCGACCGCATCAGCGCGGATGAAGAGCGCCGAGAGGCGATCTGCGCCGGCATCCCGCGTGCAGACCTGGCGGTATACACCAACCTGCGCGCGCGTAAACCCGGCGGTGTGGCTGTCGCCTCCATGAAAAGCGAGGCGTGCAGCCAGTGCGGTGAAGCGCCCTCTTCGGTGCTGCTGCAGCAGGCGCGCACCGGCAGCACGCTGGCACTGTGCGGCGGCTGCGGACGCATCCTGTTCCCCGGCTGATCGGAGAGGCTTTTTGGGTCGCCGAAATCACAGGCCGCGTCCGTATGCGGGCATCGTGCCATGCAATCCTACCTGAGCCACCTGCGCAGTTTTTCGCGCGAGGCGCGCCTTTTCCTGCTGGCGCTCACGATCTTTGCGTTTGCCAGCAGTGTGCCGGGGATTTTCTTCAACCTGTATCTGCAGGCGCTGGGATTTGACCGCACGTTCATCGGCGTCACGGCGACCGTGTCGCAACTGGGCGGCGCCGTCGCCAGCATTCCGGCGGCGTACCTGCTCGATGTAATCGGCCGCCAGCGCTCGGCAGTGGCCGGTGCGCTGCTGGCGATTGTGACGGCGATCGCCACACTGCTCGCCACCAGCCCCGTCATGATCCTGGCGATACAGGCGTTGAGCGGTCCGGGCATTGTGCTGTATGCACTGGCAGTGGTGCCGCTGCTGGCGGAAGCCAGCACACCCCGCGAGCGCACCACGCTGTTCAGCACGGTGGAAGGGTTGACCACGCTGGCGCTGTTCTTCGGCAGCCTGATTGCCGGCGGACTGCCCGCGCTGGCAGCGCCCTTGCTGGGCACAGGGGTTGAAAGTGCGGAAGCGTATCGTGCCGTCATGCTGGGGTCACTGGCCCTGCGCGCTATTGGCGTCATCCCGCTGGCGCTCATCGGCGACCGGCCGCGGCCGCCTGCCGACGCGCCTGCGCATCCGCGCACGATCAGCTATTTCAATCCGCAGGTGCTCATGAAGCTGGAGACGCCCATCTGGAAGTATGTGCTGCCGCTGCTGCTGACATACCTGGGCGGTTCGCTGATCTTCCCCTTCCTGAACCTGTATTTGAAGCAGCGCTTCGGTGTGAGCGATGTTCTGCTGGGCGCTGTTTTCGGCGGCATCAACCTGGCGGTTGGCCTGTTCACACTGTTCGGTCCCTTTGTGGCACAGGCGCTGGGACGCGAACTGGCGGTTGCTCTGGGCGCGTTCTTCTCGGCTGCCTGCATCATCCTGATCGGCTTCGGAAGCGCCTTTGCGGTTGTGGCGGCGGTTGTCGTGCTGCGCGCCGGGTTGTTCAATATGACCCTGCCGCTGTATCGGGCGCTGGTCATCGACCGCACCCCGCCGCACGAGTACGTGGTGGTGAACCTGATTTACTCGACTGCCGTCAACGTCGGGCCGACTGTCGCGCCGTCTGTCAGCGGCTATGTGCAGGATCACGCCGGCTTCGCGCCGCTGTTCGTGGCGGCCGCCGCGCTGTATGCGGTCGCCGGCGCGCTGTATCGCCTGGCGACACGCGCAAAGGCGGCTGCATTTAAGGTTCCGGATGACCTCTCGGCAGAGCACATCGAGGTGTAACCATTGTCGATAGAAGTCCCGGCGGCCGGGTGATCCTGCGGTGTCTGCCGTCAAACTTGCCTGCAAAGTTACGCGAAACCCACCATTTTCATCTGGCGGCTGTTCCCTACACTTCCGGGCATGTATCGTGACGCGGAGGCTCACGTCGACAGTCGCCGCACCGCACTGTTAACGGCGTTGCTGGGGGGCTGCCTGCTGGCGCTGGCCGTCATCCTGTTTTATCAACCGGCTCGCGCGCGCACGCGTGAAGCCGAACGGCTGGTGCCGCGTCGTGCCAGTACTGCCTATACCTACACCGTATTCCTGCCTTACGCTCAATCATCCCAGACTCAGACGGTTGCGCCTCCGCCACCCTTGTGGGCCACCATCGATACGCGCGCGGCTTCGCGCAGCTTCTATCTCACCAACTTTGTGTCCGATACTGATGCCATTCCCATCGGCTGGACCGGCGATATGAGCAACTGCATATCGGGGACCGTGAGCGTGGATTTTCGCGCCGCCGTGCTGCGCCGGGTGAATTTCTTCCGCGCGATGGCCGGTGTGCCGGACAATCTGACCCTGAACGAACAGTTTAACAGGACTGC
>JAKALH010000486.1 GCA_021813225.1 Chloroflexota bacterium | reverse complement strand
CGCGACAATCAGGGACGATGGGTAACCGCATAGCTGCCTTCCGCGCGCACAACTGGGCAGGCGGCTGTTCACCGAGGCGTATATGGATAAACAGTCATTCGATAGCTATCTGACGACACATCGCGAGCGACTTCTCGAAGACTACAAGGACTTCCTGCGCCAGCCCAGCGTCGCGGCGACCGGGCAGGGCATCGTGGAAATGGCCGCCATGGTGGCGCGCCGTTTCGCCACCCTGGGCGCCGATGTCAAAGTCGTGCCAACGGAAGGCAACGCTCCGCCGGTTGTGTGGGCGGAGCTTGGCGAAGGCGACAGGACGCTGCTCATCTACAACCATTACGACGTGCAGCCGGCCGAGCCGTTCGAACTGTGGGAGTCGCCGCCGTTTGAGCCGACTGTGCGCGATGGGATTCTCTATGCGCGCGGCGCGTCTGACGATAAGGGCGAACTGGCGACACGAATCCACGCCGTTGAGGCCTGGCAGGCGACGCAGGGCAAGTTGCCATTCAAGATCAAGTGGCTTGTCGAAGGCGAAGAGGAAATCGGCAGCCCGCATCTGCACAGTTGGGTGGAACAGCACAAGGACTGGCTGCATGCCGATGGTTGCCTGTGGGAGTTCGGCGGTTTCGACGAGAAAGGACGATTCGAACTCACGATGGGCGTCAAGGGTATCTGCTACGTCCAGTTGCGCGTGAAGTCCGTCGACCACGACCTGCACTCGTCTCTGGCGCCGCTGGCGCCTAACGCAGCCTGGCGCCTGACCTGGGCGCTGAGCACCATCAAGGATAGTGACGAGAACATCCTGATCGATGGATACGCCGACTACGTGCGGCAACCGAGCGAAGCACAACTGGAAATGCTGCGCCAGATGCCCAATGAGGAGGAAGAAATCAAAAAGAGCTGGAAGGTGGACCAGTTCCTGAAAGGTCGCACGGGATTGGAAGCATTGAAACAACTGTACTTTACGCCGACTGCGACCATCTGCGGGCTGACCAGCGGCTGGCAGGGCATGGGAACCAAGACCGTATTGCCCGCCGAAGCTACAGCTAAAGTCGATTTCCGCCTGGTTCCCGATCTCACGCCGGATATCGTCGCCGATCTTCTGCGCAAGCATCTGGATAAACACGGTTTCACGGATGTAGAAATCGCCAGTTATAACGGCTATCGCGCCGAGTTCTGCGACGTGGGAGCGCCTGTTGTGAAGGCCGCCACACGCGCCGCGCAACTCGTCTATAACCAGACGCCGGTGTTGATACCCAACTCGCCGGGCAGCGGCCCGATGTGGTCATTGTCGTCGTTCATCGGCGGTGTCCCGGTCGTCTGCGCGGGGATCGCGAGCGCCGATAACCGCGTGCACTCGCCCAACGAGAACGTGCCGTTGAACAACTACTATGAAGGTATGCGATATATGGGCGCATTTTTCGACGAGTTCTCCAAGGTCTGATCAATCACGTCGCGGCGGAAACGCGTGGAATCCGAAAGTTCCAAACGTTTCCGTTCGCGGGGTGCGCAGCACGGTTACAATGAAGCGTCAGTCGGAACGGCCTGCTCACCGATCGAGCGGGGTGTCTGATGGAGGATGGAAACGAGATGGGAACAGTAATGACGAGCGGGCATGAAGAGCGCAGCGCCCCCAATTCGTTTCGCGATTACCCGGCATACCGCGTCAGCGTGGACGAATATGTGACCTTCCGCTCGCAGGGCTTCCTGATCGTGCGCGACCTCATCGACCAGCAGGATGTCCAGGAACTGCTGGAGCATACCGAGGATATCATGTACGGGCGCGTCAGCGCGCCCGGCCTGGAGCCGCCGCCAGCGGGCGCTACGCGCGAGGAAATAGAAAGGCGCTACCTGCGCATCCATATGCTGCATCGCGTCCTGCCGATTCACGAGAAGTACCTGTTGCATCCGCGCGTGCTCGATGTCGTTCAGGCGCTGATCGGCCCTGATGTACTGGCCATGCAGACCATGCTGTTCCTGAAGCCCCCTGGCGGCGCGGGACAGGGCTATCACCAGGATTCGTTTTATATCCCGACCGTTCCGGATATGTTGATCGGCGCATGGATCGCACTCGACGACGCAGACGAAGAGAACGGCTGCCTGTGGGTGCGGGTGGGTTCGCAGCACGAACCCATCTATCCGGATCAGGCACACCGGGCCTATAACCAGGGCGACACCCTGTACGACCTTCCGCTGGTCGAAGGACACAGCCACACCGTCGAGGCTGAAAACGGTTTGACGCCGATTGCCGCGCGCTACATGGAGGTGCCTGCCGTTGTCCGCTCCGGCGATGTGGTTTTCTTCGGCGGCCATGTCATCCACCGGTCGCATCGTAACCGCAGCCAGACGCGATTCCGGCGCTCGTTCGTCTCCCACTACTCCAATGCGCGATCCTACACGGAATGGAACTACGGGGATGCCGGCGGCCCGGCCAACCAGTACCACATCCTGGCGCGCGGCGGCACCCACCTGCCCTACGCCATGCCGCAATATGGCACACCGTGTGCGGCGAACCAGCCGCGGCCGCAGCAGGCCGCCCGTCCCGCCGCCATGATGCCTGACGGCAAAGGCGATATGGCTATCGTGGTGCAATTGCCCGGCACCGATGAAGACTGAGTGACACCGTGTGATGAGCAGTCAATCCAGGCGTTTCGCAATTCTGGCGCAACGGGATATCAACAAAGAAACCTTTGTCGAACCGTGGCCCGAAGCCGGGCTGGTGGTCACCGACAGCCCCTACGACCCCTCGCCCTCGCTGGTCATAGAACCGCAGGGCGGTCGAGTCGTCGAACTCGACGGCAAGAAGCGCGCTGATTTTGACGCATTGGATACATTCATCGCCGACCATGCAATCGACACTTCCGCCGCCGCAGAGGCCATGGCGCTTCCCTCGATCGAATATGCGCGGATGCTGGCCGATATCAATATGCCGGCGCGGACCATCCGCCGGCTGGTCGTCGGCTGCACCCCTG
>JAKALH010000031.1 GCA_021813225.1 Chloroflexota bacterium | reverse complement strand
CCAATTGCGCCATGTCGATCATATTGCGGCGCTGCTGGCGTTGATTCTGCTGGCTCTGCGGTGTGGGAGCCGGCGGGGTCTGCACGGCGACATTTTCATCCCCGTTGGCGGGGGCAGCCTGTCCATTGACCGGGGCGATCGTCGGGCGGTCGCCGACTAGGCTGGTGTCGGCTGGTTCTTCAGATATTCGTCTAGGGCTCATAGTTTTATTTCAATCGTTTGATAAACAGAAAATGCTCTTTACCGCGTTGCCGCACGTTCAAGTCCGGCGACTGCGTGGTGTCATACGTACCGCCCGGTGGCTTTACAGATTTCGTCAATATTCTGAGGAGACACTCGCGCATCTTTATGCAGCAGCACGTCTGTATCCGTTGCACTGTGTCACAGCTGGGCTAATAGTAGATAACGCGGTACTGCGAGTATAGACGTGTTAGGCAAGCGAGTCAAGCGCCAATCGGGGAACCGGGATTTGAACCCGGGACCTCACGGTCCCAAACCGTGCGCGCTGCCAAACTGCGCCATTCCCCGGAAGGTTTTCATTATACATGCTTATATATGACGCGAAGATGAGAAGTCGTTAAGAGCAGACTGGGCGTCCGGTGAATCGGATGCCGGACGGCGGTCAATCATCAGTTGACGCGGGTCAGCAAACCGACACGCGCGCGTCCTCAATCTCCGCCTGTTGCGGGCGGCGCCGTTCGTAAAGGGTAATGCGGGTGAAACCGGCTTGCCGGGCCATGAGCAGGGCGGTATCGATATCCGCGCCCACGTGGTCCGAACGGTGCGCGTCCGACCCGACGGTGAGCAGTTCGCCGCCCATGGCGCGATACCAGTCCACCACGCATTGCGGCGGGCACGTTGCCGGCAGCCGCATGCGCAGGGAAGCGGTGTTGATCTCGATTCCTTTGCCGCGTTCGATGACGGCGCGCAGCACGGCGCGGATTTCGTCTTCGTACTCGCGAATATCGTATACGCCGTCGATATATGGCGCGCAGTAACGCGCCGGATAATCCATGTGCGCCAGGACGTCGAAATCTCCATAGCGGGCCAGGTTCAACATCTCGCGAAAATAGGCGCGGAACGACGCGCGCCAGTCGCCGTACGCCGTGAAGAACTCCCTTGTTCCGGTGTTTATGTCCGCACTGATCCAGTGCAGCGAACCCAGCACAAAATCCCACGGGTAGCGGCGCAGCACGCGGGCTGTCTCGACGGTATATCGGTGCGGTTCGCTGATCTCGATGCCGGAACGTATCAACAGGCGGTCGCCATAGCGGGCGCGGCAGCGCGCCAGTTCCTGCAGATAGGCGGGATGGTCGAAGGAGAACGGCAGGAATTCGCGTGGGTTGTTTTCCTCGTGCTCGGTAAAGGCGATCTGGCGGACGCCCGCCGCTATGGCGGCGCGGCACTGCTCCTCCATCGGCGCCAGGCAGTCGTTCGAGAACTCGGTATGGACATGGTAATCGACGCGCATAACCCCGCGATGATACCGCATCGCCGCCCTCGACGCCGCAGAGACGCGCTGCAGCACGTCTCTACTTTCTACCGCGTTTTTAACGTTAGCGCCTATACTTTTCAGTAGATCAAAGCAGTTTGGGCCATGGAGGTCACACGATGAACGAGTTGATTCGAACTGCACTTGCCGCAAGCGGTAACTCTCTTGAGATCGACGCTTACACCGGCCGCCTGCGTGTTACCGATGAGATGCTGCTGCGATCGCACGGCATTGACGCGCTAGTTTACCTGGCCGTGTTCGGCCAGCCGGAACGCAGGGCCGCGGCGCGCTGGCTGATCTGGGAGACGGCGCAGGCGCTGGGCATCCACCCCGCATCGATCCACGAACTGTACATCGGGCGCGCCAGAGACCGCCTGACGCACACTTTCACGACGCCGGCCATGAACCTTCGCGCGCTCAGCTACGACGTGGCGCGCGCCGCCTTCCGCGCTGCGATCAAAGCGAAGGTGGGCGCGTTCATGTTCGAGTTGTCTCGCAGCGAGATGGTCTATACCGACCAGCGCCCCGCCGAGTACGCCGCATGCATCCTGGCGGCTGCCATCCGCGAAGGCTACCGCGGGCCTGTTTTCCTGCAGAGCGACCACTTCCAGATCAACGCGCGCAACTATGTCGCCAATACTGACGCCGAACTGACCAGACTGCGCAACCTGATCCACGAGTCGATCCGCGCCGGTTTTTACAACATCGAACTGGACACCTCGACGCTGGTTGACGTGAACCTGCCTACGCTGGAAGCGCAGCAGCGCGTCAACTTCGAGCTGTGCGCGATCCTGAGCGACTATGTGCGGACGCATCAACCCCCCAAAGTGGATATCTCGATCGGCGGCGAGATCGGCGAAGTGGGCGACAAGAACAGCGATGTGCATGAGTTGCGCGTCTTCATGGACCACTACCTCAGGCATATCCGCCACCAGCCGGGGCTGAGCAAGCTGTCCGTGCGCGCGGGCACGTCGGCGGGCGGCGTGGTGCTGCCCGACGGCAGCATTGCGGCGGCCAACGTGGACTTCGACCGGTTGAAGGAACTGTCGCAGGCGGCGCGCCGCGAGTACATGATGGGGGGTGCGGTGCAGCACGGCGCCAGCAGCCTGCCGCAAAGCGAGTTTCACCGCTTTGTCGAAGCAGGCGCCATCGAGTTGCACCTGGCCACCGGCTTCCAGAACCTGCTGTTCGAACACCTGCCCGGCAACCTGGTGACCGATATCTACGACTGGCTGTTCACCCACGCGGCCACAGAGCGCCGGCCGGGCGATTCCGACCGGCAGTTCATCTACAGGACGCGCCGCCTGGCCAATGGCCCGTTCAAGCAGCACATCTGGAACATCACCGACTTCGAGAAAGCCGAGATTCGCCGCCTGTTTGAGGAGCACTTCACCAGCCTGTACACGGCGCTGGGCGTCAACGACACGGCGGCCATGGTGGCGAACATCGTCCTGACTCATCAGATTCATAAGCGGCTTGAGGATTTTGAGATCGGCCGTGCGCCGGACCATGAACTGTCCGCCCGCGAGCCGGCGGGCACGGCATAGCACCCGCGCGAGCGCCCCGGCGAAAGTCACAAGGCCTTCGCCGGGATAGGTTACGGACGGCGCGCCTGGTGCAACTCGGCCAGAAACGCGCGGCCCTCGTCGGGCGTCAACCTCTCGTCGACGATGTGGAATATAAAGCCGCGGCCGCCTAACTCGCGCTGAATCGCCAGCGCGCCTTTGCAATCGACGTAGACCTGGCACAGCTTGCCGCCGGCGCGGATGCGCCGGAGCAGCGGCAGCCAGCTATCCGCCATCGGCTGGCCGTCGCCGGGCTGCCACTGGATGCCGCGCAGCCGCTTGATCGACAGCAATTGCTCCAGGTGCGCAATTTCCCCTTTGCCGTCCAGGTGGTAAAAGCCGTAATCCAGATAATCGCAGCAGGCGCGCAGATCCGGCATGACAAAGCGCTCGAACATGGCCGGCGAGATCATATACGAGAAGTCGCACTGCAGCATATAGCCTTTGCCGGGCGACCAGCACGGTCCCCAACAGGCGTTGCCTCGCCCGGCGGCGCTGGTCAGGGTGAACAACTCGTCGTAATAGCGCAACCACAACGGCGTAATCTGCCCGACCAGCCGCGCCACTTCATCGGGTTCGTCGGTCAGGTCAAGCAGCAGGCGTTCCGAACCGCGCAGGCCGGCCAGGATATCCAGGTTACCGCCCAGGTCTGTGGTGCCGACCAGCACGCGGTCGCCCCAGCGCTCCACGGCGCGGGCGGTCATCTCCTTCACGCGCCGCCACCACGGATTGCCTGCATCGTACACCGGGCGGATGTCCTTCGGGCTGGCGACGCCTGCCAGCGGCCAGAACCACGTCGTGTCCGGGGACCAGGTCACTTTCGACCCAAGAAACGCAGCCACCGTGCCCGGCCCGAAGTTCACCCACCATTTCGGATAAGCGTCGCCCAGCCAGTGCGTCGCTTCCAGGATGCGCTGCCAGTTGTCGATGACGGTATCGATGGGAGTATCCAGTCCCCAGCGGGTGAACTGTGACGTGTCTGTGCCGGGGACGGATTCCGCGATTTCCAGGACGACGATAGGGCGTTCGAGTTCGCCGCTCCAGAAAGCGTTCCAGTCGCGCGCGATGCGTTGCCAGTCGGCCTCGGTGAAATTGATGTGGATTGCCATATACACCAGTTGTAGCGCAGAACTGAAACGAGAGCACAGGCTCCCGGAACCTGCGAGATTCCGGAGGCCCATATATCCACGTGCCAGGTAAGCCTCGGCAAAAGAAGTCTTTAACTACGCCTCGTGTACCACGGGCTTACCCTGCTTACCCTGCGTTTTGTGGCTCTACAATGGCCAAAGCCCGGCTTAGTCCCTCATCAATTCGGCAACCACGGCAAAGTCCTGGTCCGCCCAGCCGCGCTGCATTGCCATGCGCAACAGTTCGTGCGCCAGCGCCACGTCGGGCAGCGCCACACCCAGCTCGTCGGCCAGGCGCAACGCATACGTCAGGTCCTTGTGCATCCAGCGCAGCGCGAAGTGCGTGTCCGTGTGGTTGCGCGCAATCATCGCCGGCGACTTCATCTTGACGATCGGGCTGCCCACCGCCCCGGTGGTGATCGTGCTGAGGAACGTGTCCATGTTCAGGCCGGACTTCTCAGCCAGCGCGACGCCCTCGGCCAGCGCCGCGATGTTGGCGGCCGCTATCATATTGTTGATGAGCTTGTACGCCGCGCCGGAGCCGGTCGGCCCGAAGTGCACGATGGTGGTCGCAAACGAGGCCAGCACCGCGCGCAGTTCGCCGAAAAGCTCCGGCGTCGCCCCGACGTACAGCGACAACTGCCCGGCCGCCGCGGCGTTTTTGCTGCCCGCCATCGGCGCATCCATAAAGCGCACGCCGGCGGCATGGACGCGCCCGGCCAGTTCGCGCACCCAGCCCACCGATAGTGTGGTGCACTCCACAGCCACTGCGCCGGCGCGCATGCCTGCCAGCGCGCCGTCATCGCCCAGCCACGTCGCGCGCGAGGCGGCGTCGTCGCCCACCACGCTGATCACGATGTCGGCTCCGATCGCCGCGGCGCGCGGCGAGCCGGCCCAGGCGGCGCCGGCGTCGAGCAGCGCCTGCGCCTTCGCCCTCGTGCGGTTGTAGACGGTCACCGGGAAGCCGGCCCTCAGCAGGTTGCGCGCGATGCCGCCGCCCATAATGCCCAGCCCCAGCACGGATATCGGTTGCATGTCGTCCTCCAGATACAGGTCGATTCAAACGGATGACCACAATATAATCGAACCGGTCGACGAACATGCAACCAACCATCGCGGCGGTCCTCTCTCCAGCACAGCGCGGAGTCTACGCGGCCATACAGGCTGTCGCCGCCGAACGCGGCGCAGACGTGTACCTGGTGGGCGGCGCCGTGCGCGACTGGCTGATGCAGCGGCCCGTCGGCGACCTCGATTTCAGCATCGCCGGCGATGCCATCGAATTCGCGCGCGCGCTGCAGCAGTCGCACGGTGGTGAGCTGCAGACGCATGAAAAATTCCGCACCGCCACCTGGCACAGCATGGGCCTGCAGACCGACATCGCCAGCGCGCGCCGCGAGACCTACCCGCACCCGGCTGCCCTGCCGCTGGTTGCGCCCGCAACCATCGAGCAGGACCTGCCCCGCCGTGACTACACCATCAACGCCATGGCGCTGCGCCTGCGCGACGGCGCCCTGCTCGATCAGCTGGGCGGCCAGGCTGACCTGGCGCGCGGGCTGATGCGCGCGCTGCACCCGCGCAGTTTTATCGACGACCCCACACGCATACTGCGCGGCGCGCGATATGCGGCGCAGTTCAACTTCGAGATTGAGCCATTGACGCGCGGCTGGATGGACGTCGGTCTGGTTTACGTCAGAAGCCTGAGCGGCGAACGCATCAAATATGACCTGGAACTGATCTTCGACATGGCCGCGCCGGAAGAAGCGCTGCTGCTCCTGCGCGAATGGGGGTTCTTCAAATTCGCCGGAATTGTCGTGCCGGAGCCTGAGCTGCTGCGCGAGCGCTGCACAGCGGTCCGCGGCAACCTGCACGAGTGGAATACCAGCGGCCTGGGGCTGGAGTCCGGCGAGGTCACTCGCGCCGTCCTGTGGGGAGCGCTGCTGTATAACCTGGGACAGATGAGCGCCGCGCGGTGGATTGAATGGATTCCGTTCACCACCGAGGTTCGCGACGCGCTGGCATCGTTGGGCGTCCTGAGCACGCTGTCGGCGAGCCTGTTCACCGCAAAACCAAGCCGGCAATCCGAACTCCTGCGGCCGTTCGGCGGGCTGGCGCTGTTGATCGGCTGGCTGTTTGACCGCTCTGCAGTCAAGTGCGACGCCATGCGCGCCGAGTGGCATCGCTGGCGCAGCCGGCAGCCGGTGACCGGCGGCGATGACCTGCGCGCAATGGGATTGCCGCCCGGCCCGCGCTACCGGGCGCTGCTCGACCGCCTGCGCGACGCCTGGCTGGACGGCGAAGTGCAGTCGGCGGATGAGGAGCGCGCCTTGCTCACCCGCCTGTTGCGCGAGCCATAAAGACCGGCCGGCCGCGTGCCCCTGTGGTATACTCTCATCGCTTGAACGCCAGGCGGCACTGCGACCCCATCGTCTAGTGGCCCAGGACGAAGCCCTCTCAAGGCTTAAACCCGAGTTCGAATCTCGGTGGGGTCATATTGATGCCGCGCTATCAGGTTTCCTGTGTCCCCTCTCCCGCACACGCGCCCGCTATACTCAGGAATATCGATATGCAACTGCTCAAGGATGCTGCAGAACGCCTACATGCGCGGCTTGACCGAACTGCGCCGACGGCTGGCCTTTTATTTACTGCGGAGAGCACATGCAGGAAGTGAACCTGGGCAGAACGGGATTGCGCACCAGCGCACTGGGGCTGGGCAGCGGCGGTTTCAGCCGGCTGGGCGCCAGCCAGAACAAGGGCGATGATAACGCCGTGCGCGTGGTGCGCGCCGCGCTGGACGTGGGCATTACCTTCATCGACACCGCCCAGGCCTATGGCACCGAAGCCGTCATCGGCGAGGCGCTGCAGCAGGGTCGCCCGCCCGGGCTGGTCCTGTCCACCAAGTTCAGCTATCGCACCGGCGACCGCCTGAAGACGCCGGACGAAGTGGTCGCTTCGCTGGATGCCAGCTTGAAAAACCTGCGCACCGACTGCGTCGATATCTACCACGTCCATGGCGTGCGCGCCGACGACTACCCGACCGTGCTCGATACGATGGTGCCGGTCCTGCTGCGCCAGCGCGAGTCGGGCAAACTGCGCTTCCTCGGCATCACCGAGGCGTTCGGCGGCGACACCGCGCACCGCACGCTGCAGCGCGCCGTGCAGGACGATTGCTGGGATGTCATGATGGTCGGGTTTAACCTGCTGAACCACAGCGCGCGCGAGCGCGTGTTCCGCGCGACGCAGGCCAGAGGCATCGCGACGCTGTGCATGTTCGCGGTGCGCCAGGCTCTCATCAGCATGGAGCGCCTGGGCAGTTACCTCAAAATGCAGACCGGCGGCAAAGGCGTTGATGCGCGCGTGCTGCAGGCGCTGCCGCTGCTGCACGGGTTGCTCGACGGCGGCCAGTGCGAGTCACTCACTGAGGCCGCGTATCGTTACTGCCGCCACGAGCCTGGCCTGGATTGCCTGTTGATCGGCACGGGTTCGGTAGAGCACCTGCGGCAGAATATCGCGGACGCGCAAAAACCGCCGCTGCCGCCGGAATTTCTGGCCGCCTTCGAGCCGCTGTTTGCGGGCGTCGCAGCTATGTCCGGCCAGTAGAGGGCGGGAACTGGCTTCACGACCTGATGGATGTGCGGAGCCTGTGGCAACAGGTAATGCGGCATCAGAACGATGTGCCCAGTCCTTCACCGTCGCGCAGGAGCACTTCCGGCTCTTCCGCGGATGCATGCGATTCGCGGTGGGCCTGCACATTTTCCAGCGCGGTGTGCGCAATCAGTGCGATGCGCTGGAAGTATGCGATGTTGTTGCGGGCTATGGCTTCGATGTTGGCAAGCGCGTCCAGTGCAATCTGCAGGCGTTCCTCTGACGTATTCAGGTCGGCCAACTCACCACCTCCGCGAACGCGCCGCGGCGGGAACCCCGGCGCATCCAGCATGTCATCGGGCATCTTGCCTGCCGATATTATATCGCCCGCCTGCCAGGTCAGTTGCCCGGAGTTCCTGATACTGCCCGCGGCCCTTGGGGGCAGGGGCGCGATTTGTACCGCCCGAACAGGTCCTTGCGGCCTGTCAGGTCGAACCGGAATTACCGCAGCCATCGGCAGGTAACCGCGCCGTATCATCCTCGCAGCCTGTACCCCCGGCCGCGCCGCCGGGGGTATTTCGTTTTCGCTGCTGCGCCCGCACGCGCCTCACATAGGCTATGATTCATCCCATATCGTGACAGATCAACCAGGATCGGCCGGAGGTATTTGTTCATGAAGATGGTCATGGCTGTCGTGCAGGCAGATGATGCGCCGAAGATCATGGAAACGCTGGTGAAGGCGGGGCATCGCGTCACGCGACTGGCGACGACTGGCGGCTGGCTGCGCCGCGAAAACGTCACCCTGCTGCTGGGCCTGCAGGACGATAAGGTGGACGAGGTGCTGCAACTGCTGCAACAGAAAGGCCAGCGGCGCATTGCCTATCGCAGCATGCCCGTCGACATTACCGGCAGCGTGGATGCGGAAGTCTTCGAGGTCGAGGTGGGCGGCGCCATCGTCTTCGTCCTCAACGTCGAGGAATTCACCCATTATTGAGCCGATTCCCGCCTGAAACGCCCGGCTGCGCTGCCGCGCGATGCGGATGCCAGGCGCGCTTTCACGTCTGCGGCGGCCGGTGCGGCAGCGCTTTTTCAAACCAGGCCACACTCCAGTACTGCCCGAACTTGCGCCCGACTTCCCGGTACACGCCCACTTCCTGAAAGCCGAACTTTCTGTGCAGCGCGACCGACGCATCATTGGGCAGCGTGACGCCGGCATAGGCGCGGTGCAGGTCTTCGCCGGCCAGCGCGCGGAACAGCTCCGTATACAGTAGGCTGCCCACCTGCCGCCCGCGCCGGTCCGGATGCACGTAGATGCTGGTCTCCACCGATGTGAGATAAGCAGGCTTGGGGCGGAACACGCTGCTGCTGGCGTAACCCGCCACCTCGTCGCCGCGCACGGCGACCAGCAGGCGGTGCGGGCCGGTCTGGCTGTAGTGATGGAACCACTCGCGGCGGTTCTCCGGCGTGGCGGGCACGATGTCGAACGTGGCGGGGCTTTCGCGGATGTAGTAGTTATAGATGTCGGTCAGTGCCGGCAGGTCGGTTTCGCGCGCGGCGCGGACAGTGAGCGTGTGCATGCCCCACTTATATCATCGCTGCCGCGCTACGGTTGCGGCATCAGCGCCTGCAGCGCGCGGTAGCCGATGACGTGCACGCCGGCCTGGCGCAGGCAGTCCTGCAGATCCGCGCGCAGAAACGTGTGCAGGTTCTCCACGCGGGCGCGCCAGTCCGGAGCGATGGCGCGCAGTTCCGGCGTGTCGCTGGAGGGATGCAGCAGGAAATGGCTGACCCCGGCGCGCAGTTGTTCAATGGCCTTTTTAGCGAACTCGAAGTGATCGGATGCCATATCCAGCGGCATACCCCTAATGTAGTCCAGCAGCGGCACGCCTTCGCCTTCCAGCGCCTGCAACTGCCGCGCGCTTGCGGCGGCATCGTCGGCGCTCATGCCGCGGGCGCGCAACTGGTCTTCGCTCAGGCGCAGCATGAATGGGGGAATACGCCGGCGCAGCCCCAGTTGCAGATAATGCCCCAGGAACTTCGGATGCATCACCGTGCCCATATGCGTATCGATATGCGTGGGCCGCACGCCGGCGGCGATGGCGTGCTCCACCTGCGCCTGCATCTCGCGCGCCGCGGCGGCGGGGTCGCCTTGCTCCTGCACCGGCGCGCTGGCGCGCGGAAAGTAACCCTCGTCGTCGAGCAGGCCCGACGCCGTGTCGCGGGTGGATATCGGCCCCCAGCGATAGCTGTCCCACTCGCTGGTCAATGTGATGTGTACGCCCATATCGACTTCAGGATGCGCGCGGCAATACGCGGCCGCATGCGGGAACCAGGGACACGGCACCATCAGCGCGCCCGATGAAACTGCGCCGGCGCGCCACAGCTCGTCGAACGCCGTCACGCTGGCCTGGCACATGCCGATGTCGTCGGTGTGCAGGATGACGGCGCGGTCGCCCTCGGACAGGCCGAGTTTTTTCAAAGCGGGGTTGGGAGTCTGATGCATATCAGCAACCTACCTTGTGCGGGCGGCTTTCTGGATGGCCGCCTGTAGCTCTGCCGCGTCTATCGGCTCAAAGAATGTCGGGCCGCCTTCGATTTCGACCACCGGGATCCTGTCCCAGTACAGCGCCCAGGCCGCCCTGTCCTCATCGATATTGACCTGCTGCACCGCGACGCCGTAGCGCCGCGCGGCGCTCATCAACGGGCCTTCGATCTCGCGGCACAAACCGCACTGCGGGCGGCGGTAAAAGCGGATCGTCGCGCCGGCGGGTTTCACATTCATGCCGCTGCCCACGCAATGGCGATCATATCGACGTAGATGTCGCTCTTGCGGGGCGCCAGCGGCACCTGGCGCGTGTCGCTCAGCGCATTCATCCAGCGCGTGTTCAGCGCGTCCAGTTCGGCGCGATATTCGGCGCCGATCGCCTGCAGGTCGCCGTTGAGCTGAGCGATTGTCTCCTCGCTCTCGCGCACGTCTTCTTCGGCAACGCGCGTCTGGCGGCGCTTCATCGCGCCCCAGGCGACCGAACGCCCCGTGCCGCGGCGGTTGCGCCCCGCGATGAAGTTGAAGATCGACTCGGCGTTGGTCAGCAGTTCCTCGCGTTTGCGCGCATCCAGGTCGGCGCGGTCGCCGGTCAGCTCGCGTTGTTCGCGCGCCAGCTTATCCTGCAGCGCCGCCATGCGGCGCTCGAACTGCGCGCGCAAACGGGCAATCTCGCGGTCGCGCCCGACCCTGGCGGCGACTTCGCAGCGCTCGCGGAATTCGAGCGATGTCTCGCCCGGACGCCCGTACAGCTTCAGCGGTTTGTTGTGCCAGATTGCCAGCGTCCCATGCCGATAGACGTGCTCGATCAGGCCGCGTTCGGCCTGCTTGAGCCAGCGCGATGTAATGCCGGGCGGCAACTCCTCGAACGCCGCCCCCGGCGCAGGCTCGGTCAGCAGCGACGACGGCTGGAAACCGTCTAATTGCCGGGCGGTCGCAAAATCGGGCGACTCGGTGCCGGCGCGGTTCAGCGCCGCCAGACAGGTGCGGCGCTCATCGCTGATGACGCCGCTGGCGCGGTCGGCGATACGCAGCCGCGCACTGGCCAGCAGATACGGGCGGTAGGTCAGCAACCCGGCGCTGATCTGGCCGGGCGGCACCGGCATGAAGACCTCGCGCACATCCGGCGGCAGGGCCGGGCGGGCGGGCCAGCCTGCGGCAGCCGGAGACATTGCGCCGGTGATGGTCGCGCGCGGCGCAGGCATGGCAGCCGCCGCCGCCTCAGGCTCGCCCTGCCCCAGCGCGCGGATCTGTTCGCGTGTCAATGGCCCGTGCAGGAAGCTCATCGTCCAGCGCGTCTGCAGGAAATCCGGCTCCCCCGCCGTGCCCTGCGCCAGGAACACACGCGGCGGCAGCCCGCTGAGCGGCCCTTCGAGCGCGGCACGATCGAAGCCGACTCCTGCGCTCTCCAGCCCTTCCAGGGCGCGCGACCGGTCGCGCGCGGTGCGCAGCCTGCCGATAAACCACGTGCCAATGTTCGCCAGGCCTTTGTAATCCAGGTCGGCGGCATTCTGCGTCCCCAGGAACATGCCCAGGCCGGCGGCGCGCCCCTGCTTGATGATCGTCATGATTGGCGTCTTGGTGGGCGGGTTGCGCGGGAACGGCGGGCAATAGCCGAAAACTTCGTCGAAGTACAGCAGGCAGCGCAGCACCGATGTGCCGGCCTGCGCGCGCATCCACAGCACCACCTGCGACAGCAGCAGCGTGACGAAGAACTGGCGCTCGCTTTCGCCCAGGTGCGCCAGGTAAAAAACGCTGGCTCGCGTGCGGCCGGCCGGGTTGGGGCTGGCAGGATCGCGCAGGGGTTTCAGCAGCGCCGGGACGTCAAGCGGCTGGCCGGTCTGCCACGCGCCGAACGACGGCGAAGCCAGCAGGTTATTCAGCGCCATCGACAGTTCGAAGCGCTCGGCTTTGGGGAAGAACACATTCAAGTCGAACACGCCGATGCGGGTGATGGGCGGGTCCTGCACCATACGGATGAGCAGAGCGATATCGATGGGCTGCCCGACCCGCCAGGTCGTCTCGAAGATCGTCGCCAGCAGGATGTGCTCGCGTCCCTTGAGCGGGTCGGACTCGATACCGGCCAGCGCCAGCAGCGCCGAAACGACCTGCGTGATGCGCTCGCGCAGGATCTCGGCGTCGCGCTCCCACGACAGGCCAGATGACGGCTCCGGCGGATTCAGCCCCTGCAGCATATTCACGCCGATGCCGGCAGCGCTGCCCGGCGTGAAGACCTGAAAGGCCGCCCGCTCGTGCAGCGCGCGGACGCGCTCTATGCCGATGCCCCAGTCTGCCAGGCCAGCCTGCCAGCGGCTCGCGGTCTGTTCGGCCAGCGTATCCAGCGTCAGGTTCTGGCGGGCCGCCTCGTCCGCATCCAGCCATGGCCGGAAACGCGCCGGGGCCAGGTCGGGGAAATTCAGCGCCAGGTTGGCAATATCGCCCTTTGGGTCGATGATGATGGCCGGGACGCCCTGCAGCAGCGCCTCCTCCAGCACATCGATACCCAGTCCGGTTTTGCCGGTGCCGGTCATGCCGATGCACACGGCGTGCGTGGTCAGGCCGCGCAGCGCCAGCAGGAATGGCGCGTCGAACGCGCGTTGCGCAGCGGGGTCGTAGTGTCGACCCAGGTACAGCTTGCCAGGTTGATCGATCATGTCGCTGCCGGTCATTTTAATGTACGGGGCCGACGATGCCTGCTGCGTCGCCGCCGTCGGTCGTGCGATGTGTTGTCCATTATCATTAGTGTCTCACGATGGATGATCGATTGACCCGGGCTGTGGCCGGCCTGCACGCGGGCATCGCGGCGGTAAATAAGGGCGACTTCGCAACGGCGCGCGCGCTGTTTGAGGAAAGCCTGG
>JAKALH010000485.1 GCA_021813225.1 Chloroflexota bacterium | reverse complement strand
AGCCATCTGGTGCCGGTTGCACTCGCTCGGAAATCCAGCTTGCACACTGTAAGGCGGCGCGACGCATCCGTCCGGCACGCTCGTCCTCGCCCAGCAGCATGCTGAAACGCAACAGTTGGTCGCCCATGTGCGCCATACTGCCGGCGCAGAACCAGTCGTCTGTGGATTTGTAATTCAGGCACAGACGGTCACTCGGAATATGGCGATATCCCTTGATGAAACCGCTGTCCCAGTCGATGAAACCGTCGTCCAGCACGTGATCCAGAACGGCAAGCGCCTCGCGTTGTACGTCGACCTGCCCCATCATGCGTCCATATATGTAGAGATTCTGCGCGCCGCCGATGGCGTTCGACGCCCAGCCGGGACCTTCAAGCACCCCGAAGTCGTGCCACTCCACTGGCCTGCCTTCGGAGTCGACGAATGTCGCCCTCTGGCAGAGGTGACCGCGATACTTGACCAGGCAATGACGGGCGAAACGAACCGAGTCATGCAGGCTGTCCAGAATGGTGTATTGCGGGTTTTCGGACAGAAAAAAGCGCGGGCTTGCCATCGTGCTCCTTCGGTCAGGTCACCAGTTCACGCGGAAGAAAATCGAGCCGGTTCATATACGAAATCGACAGGCCATCGTCGAAGTTGATGCGCGTGATACCGACGTTATTGAGAGAGAACCAGACCGGCGAAGGGAATCCCAGCCCTAACAACTCGGCCATGAACATATTGTAGAAATCGCCGTGGCTGATAACGGTCACGAGGTCGTCTGTATGGCCGTGCCTGTCCAGCAGGTCTTTCAGGAAACGCTGCGCGCGTAACTGCGCGTCGGCGCGCGACTCATGGGGGCGGTTCCACCAGCCACCTTCGTCGACATCGTCACCCAACACCAGCCGCGGGTAGTGACCCTGGTAATAGGCCCGACCGGAGCCGGGCAGACCGACCGGCTCGCCTGTAACTTCATCGTCCAGATAGACGCCGCCTACTTCGTGCAGGTCCGGCCATGCATACAGGGGCAGGCCAAGCGCCTCTGCGACAGCGTTACCGGTTGCTACGGCGCGCTCCATCAGGCTGCAGTACACATGGGTGACACCAAACCCGACATGGTTCTGCAGGTCGCGCCCGGCAACTCTGGCAGCGGGATCGCGTTTCGCCAGAAAACCTGCTAATTGCGCGGCCTGCCGATAACCAGTCGCCGACAGAGCGGGATCATGGCTGCGCCCGTCGCTTGACCCTGTCGCGTCCCACAGCGCATTGTTCGATGACTGCCCGTGTCGAATGAAGTAAAGACGCATGTGCTGTTCAATGACCTCCTCCCCTAATAATAGACTTTGCAGCGTCAGAGTGCAGCCAGGCCTGCACTTCCGCGAGAGCCTTGCTGAAGTTCCGCCTGCCCAGGCCGAGGCGGAAGTACGAGCCGGGCATGTCGAACATGGCGCCCGGCACGATCATCACGCCACAGGCATCCAGCACATCCCGGCAGAAACGCTCTACTGGCTGCGCACCCTTCCATTCGACGAATGCGACTGATCCGGCCGCCGGGCTGCGCCACCGAAACCATTGCGGAAACTCATCGAAGAACGCCTGCACATGCGCCAGGTTTTCGGCGATGATTTTGAGGTTGCGCCGGACCAACTGATCGCAGACCCGCAACGCCATGATGCCCAGTATCTCACTCGGGGCGCTGTTGCAGATCGTCGTGTAATCCCGGTAATACTGGAAACGCTTCAGAACAGTGCGATTGCGCGTCGCCAGCCAGCCCAGGCGCAGGCCCGGCAGAGCCAGCGATTTTGAAAGGCCGGACAACGATATCCCGCGTTCGCTTTGCGCACAGGCTGCCGGCAGCCGCGCCGCGGCATCGTATTCCAGAAGCCGGTACATCTCATCCGAAAATACGATCAGGTTGTGCTGCGCAGACAGTTCATGGACGGCTGCCCAGTCTTCCACCGACAACAGGCTTCCGGTCGGATTATGCGGGAAATTCAAGACCAGCAGGCGCGTGCGTTCTGTTATCGCAGCGGCCAGCTCGTTCATATCGGCGTGCCAGCCCCGTTCATCCGGATGCACCAACCACGGTGTCACTTCGCAGCCGCGCGATCGCGCAATCTCCTGCAATGACTGGTATGCCGGTGATACTACGATGACATGGTCGCCCGGCTCAAGCAGTGTCGTCATAGCGATGTAGATGCCTTCCTCAGGAGACAGAATCAACACGTCGTCAGCGGTGATGCCCGGGTACAGGGCGGCGACTTCCTCGCGCAGCGCAGGCAACCCTTGAGACTCGGTATAGCCCAGACTCAGCGAATGCCACCGCCTCAGGCTGTCCGGGTCCGCCAGATCCAGCAGCTCCTGCATAGTCAGGCTTTCGCAATCGGATGCGCTGAGCAAATAACGGGCTTTGAACTCGTATTGCGCAAAATAACGTTCCAGCCTGAACGGTGGGATCGTATGCATCAAAGGCGTCCCCCGCCGTAAGTCCACTCGAGGTGGTGATCCAGCAGTGTCTCATACCTGGGCCTGCCGCCTTCATCCCAGCCCATCATCCGGTAGTAAACCTGTACGCACTGTGAGAACAACTGGCGATCAAGCTTGACGCCTGCCCATTGGCCGCTATGTAGCGGCTCGCTGAAGAAACGCTGCGGCAAGCTGTCATCGTCCGCAGTCAGCCCTTCGCGCAGGTTATATACGCGCATCAGATGCAGACGGCGCTCGCCCAGGCGCATGATTTCGTAGCTGGATGTGTTCCAGCCCGTGACCGCCGCCAGTATTGCCGCCATGTCGCTCAGGGTCAGGATGCGGGTGGGCGCGATGGCAAATATACAGAAGTCGAGCGCATCAGCGGCCGACCAGAGTGTGGACAACGCCTTGAAGTCGCGCACCTTTGCTGTATGCAACTGCTGCATTGGTACGCGCCCCAGGATGCCCAGTGTTCGCGCGCCATTCACATTTTCATCGGAGCCTGAGCGGGTATCGAAATCCGCGCCATGCTCGCAG
>JAKALH010000484.1 GCA_021813225.1 Chloroflexota bacterium | reverse complement strand
CCAGCGCGAAGGCATCCAGGCGCAGGCGATACTCCTGCGTAAGCGGGCGCAGCGGCTTGAAGAACAGGGTGATCATCATGATGCCGGTGCGGTACGTGCGCGGTTTGGGCAGGTAGTAGCCCACCAGTTCCAAGGCATCCCCATAGGTGATCGAGGCGGGGCTGGCAGGTTCGAGGATGGAGCCGGCGCCGGACACCCACACGGGCGCGCGCGCCGCGCCGGGAATCTGCACTGCGGCAACTGCAACCGCCAGCATGGCGGCCAGCCCGCCGCCCAATGCCAGCCCCGCGTTGCGGCGCGCCGGCGCATCCGCCTTACGCACGACGACCAGCCCGACCACAACAGCGACGATGGCGGCGGCGTTGACCCACGTGAAAACCCGCACATCCGGCAGCACCCGGTTCCACCACTGCAGTGCCTGCAGCACCGTGCCATATGCCGAAAGCGAGATGAACTGATAGGCGACCGGCAGCCAGATCAGGCGACGCCAGCGCAGCGCCACCAGCACGGACAGCACGTCCGCCACGTAAAAGTAGCGTTCGTGCATCAGCGGCAGGACGAACGGCATCAGCATCGCGCTGACGGCTGCGCAGGCCAGCATATCGTCGGCGGAAGGGTCTTTCGCGCGGAGCGCGAAGGCAAACGCCACCGCCAACCCGGCGAGCGCGGTAATGATCGGGCCGGCCAGCAGAAAACGATGGTAGTAGTCCGGGGGCGCGAACAGATAGAAATTCGGCGCGCCCAGCGACAACTGGTGAAACTCGCCGGCCTGCACAAAATACGCTCCCAGCGCCTCCTGCGGCGGCCGGCCGAGCAGGATGGCCGGCAGCATCGCCAGCGCATAGACCGCCGGAGCGATCAGCAGGTGCGGAATACGCACACTGCGGCGCAGCGCCAGGAACAACACCAGCGGGGCAAGGAAAAACGCCTGCGCTTTCAGCGCCAGAGCGACGCCGAATACGGCCATGCCCATGGCCGGCCTTCTGGCGGACAGGAAGTACAGACACCACAGCAGCGCCGCCGTATAGATGGCGTCGGCCTGTCCCCACACGGAACTGTTGATGACAACCGTAGGCAGCAACAGCGCCAGCACGAATGCCAGCGCCGGTTTCAGGCTGTCGCGGGCGTAGAGTTGCGCGATGCGGTAAGCCGCCAGCGCCATCAGAAAATCCGCCGTCAGCGACGGCAGCTTGATGGCCGTCACCTTGCTGAGCACGGGCAGCGCGTACTCGCGCAGGTACGCCGCCGCCGTCAGCAGATAGAGATAGGCGGGCGTGTAGTCGGCGAAGCGGTCCGCCAGTGCATATATGCCGCCGTTCAGCACGATATAGTCGTACCACTGCCCCAGGTGCCCGATGATATCGTGGCTGAGCAGGTTGAGGAAGGGCAGGCGCACCGCGACAGCGGCCAGCATCCCGCCGATGACCAGCGCGGGGACGATGCGGCGATGCGGAAAAGTCGTGCTGTTCATGTAAGAGTGATTGTAGCTTTTCGCACCAATCCAACAAATAGAGATACCGGACTTCCCGCCGAAGTCCGGTATCTCCAGCATGCCATGAACAGGGTTGTTCCGCCGTTAATGCGCCGTCAGCTTGCCTTTGTCGGCGGCATCGGCCATAGCGCGCGACGCCTCGGCCTCCTGCGCCATCTCCTGCACGGTTCTGGTATGCAGGCGCACCGCGCCCTGCGTCTCAATCAGCCGGACGCGCGTGCCGTTCCTGACGGCGTCGCTCAGGCGCTGCTGAGCCGCCGGCATCTCCGCCGCGTACTGCGGCAGCCACTGCGCCTGAGCCACCAGCATCTCATCGGTCATCTGCCACACCTCTTCGGTGTTGCATACCGCGCCGATCAGCGGGTCGTGCAGCATGGCCTGCTTGAGCAGGGTGACGTCGCCATGCACGGCGGCTTCCATGCCCATCTGCTGCACTCGCGCGCTGGCCGAGCAGGTCGCCGCGCAAGCCATGGGCAGGTCGCCCACCACCGGCATGTTGATGCCGGTGCGGTCCACGTAGCCGGGTATCTCGATGACGCAGCCGTCCGGCAGATTGGTGATGTGGCCGCGGTTCACCACGTTGAAGTGGCCGCGGTAAGTGCGCCCGGTCTCCAGCGCTTCGATGATGTACGAGCCGTGTTCTTCGCTGCGCTTGTCCGCCGCCCGGTCCCAGGGCTTTTCCTTCATCCAGTTGGGGAAGTCGGTCTCGAACCAGTTGCGCCCTTCGGTGCACACGCGCAGGTAGCCGCCGGTCTCGCCGTTGATCCAGCTCGACGTGTCGATCCACCTCTCGATCTCGTTAGTGCGCTTGCGATACCACGGCAGGTATTCGCTCAGGTGCCCGTTCGATTCGGTGCTGTAATAGCCGAAACGCTTGAGCACGTCGATGCGCACCTTCTCGGTCTGGCGATATTCGGGGTGCGCGTCGAACAATTCCGCCAGCCGCGGCAGCATGTTCATGCCGCGCCACTGCACCTTGATGAACCAGGTCTGGTGATTCAGCCCGGCGGCGATGACATCCACCTCGCGGCGGTGCAGTTCCTCGTCGGGCTTGAGCAGCCCTTCTTTCTTCGCCCAGCGTTCGATCACTCCGGTGATCTGCCAGTGCGCGCCCTGCACGCCGTGGCACAGGCCGATGGTCTTCACGCCGCCGTATTTGTTGCAGGCCCAGGTGTTCATGGCCATGGGGTTGGAGTAGTTCAGGAACAGCGCGTCCGGCTTGGCCAACTCGCGGATATCCTTGCAGAAGCCCAGCAGCGCGTGGATGGTGCGCTGGGCGTACATGATGCCGCCGGCGCAGATGGTATCGCCGACGCACTGGTCCACCCCGTACTTGAGCGGGATGTCGATATCGGTCTGGAAGGCCTCCAGCCCACCCACGCGCACCGTGCTGATGACGTAGTCGGCATCGGCGATGGAAGCGCGCCGATCGGTTGAGGCGACGATTTTAGCGCCCAGGCCGTTGGCTTCGATGTCGCGCCGGCACAACTGCGCGAC
>JAKALH010000483.1 GCA_021813225.1 Chloroflexota bacterium | reverse complement strand
GGTTCTCGTCAGCTTCATCAACAGCTGGTTTGATCCTGCTGCAGCCAAGGAAGCTGCTCTGGCTCAGATCGACGGCGGAGCAGATGTCCTTTATGCCGAGCGCTTTGGTGTGATCGATGCAGCCATACATGCACCGATCATTGCGGGAGGCACGGCGCTGTATCGGTTGAAGACCAGCTCAGCATGGATCGCGATGGTGATGACGGTACTGGGCGAGGGCGTCAGCGCGTCCAGCGCGTTGAGCATCGAGCAATGCTGGTTAGTATCGAGCAAATCACAACAGCGCTGCTGGCTCAGGGGTTCACCGGCACGATTCTGACGGCGTGGATCGAGCGATTCAATGCGACGCTACGACACCGTGTGTCCGCGCTGGTCAGGCGTACCTGCGGCAAGGTGCAACTGGTGGATGAGATGACACTGCACTTGGAATGGTTCCGGGCGTATTACCAGTTCGTCCGTCCGCACGCCAGTTTACGCGAACCCTTTCAGACTTCCATGCCGCTGCAAGGTCGCGTGCAGAGATACCGTCAGCGTACACCTGGTATGGTCGCAGGCATTACTTCGCGTCGCTGGAGCGTACTGGAGGTATTGTCTTTTCCTATTCCGCCTAGACCAAGACCGGTCTGCGCCTTGGGTGCGCGAGAGTCGTAAAAAACCGAATAATCAGCACCAAAAGTGAGTGAGATTTCATCGCGGGTACTGGAGACATCATAGCGTCGATTATGGGCTGCAAATGCTTTTACCGCTACGCATCCCAATTGTCACCAGTGTTCTACGGCACTACCTTATTACATCATATGCATCAAAGATAACTTCATAATAATGTCATGATGTATTAAGTGACATTTGTCAGTTGTCAGCAGTGTCGATGTGTGATAATTTTCACAATATCGATATGGCTGACTTACTGACGACTAACCAGGTCCAGAGTCTTCTGCAGGTGGACCGCACAACTATCTACCGCATGGTGGAAAGCGGTCGCCTGCCAGCCATCAGGGTCGGTAAACAGTGGCGATTCTCGCGCACAGATATCGAGCGGTGGCTGCAAATGCAGTCTGTCAGCGCGCAAAGCGCCGTTAAGCCAGTCGTCGCTCATACCGGTGCGCTGGCAGGCAATCCGGCGCAGGCTCACTTACCGCATCGCCCCGGCGGCAGTCGCGACCTGCCCGCCCTGCTGCCGCAGCCGTGTATGCAACTGATACAGGATGCCTTCGCCGATGTGCTGGGCGTCATGATTGTGACCACCGATATGCAGGGGAATCCCGCCACACAGGTCAGTAATCCATGCGGATACTACGCCGCGCTGATGCAGAATTCAGATTCGCTGGCGCAGTGTGTGCGCTCGTGGCAGGAACTGGCCGCCAGCACCGCGCTGGCGCCGCGTTTCGTCCCTAACGAGATGTCCCTGCTGTGCGCGCGCGGGCTGATCCGCGTGGAAAGCGAGCTGAAGGGCATGGTGGTGATCGGCGGCATCGCTCCCGATAACTGGCCGCCCGGCGAGGCGGAACTGGCTGCTATCGCCGATATGTTCGGTGTCAGCCCCGCCTATGTACAGGCCAATGTCGACGCCGTATACCGGCTGGACCGCGCAGCACAGGATAAGGCGCTGCGTTCCGTGCAGCGAATCGCCGACATTTTCTCTCATATCGTCAGCGACTACAGCGCCCTTTGCGCCAGGTTGCAGGCTATCGCATCGTTGACATCGCTCTAAAGGCATTTATTCAAGGAGTCCTATATGAAGAAGCTGTTGATTCTGGGAGCCGGTACCGCCGGCACGATGGTGGCGAACCGGTTCAGCCGGCTGCTGGACAGCGACGAGTGGAAAATCACCATCGTTGATCAGCATGAGACGCACTATTACCAGCCCGGTTTCCTGTTCCTGCCGTTCGGGGTCTACACAAAGAAAGATGTCATCAAGCGCAAGCGCGATTTCATGCCTGCCGGCGTGGAACTGATCATGTCGTCGATTGAACTCATCGACCCGGCTCACAACCAGGTGAAGCTGTCCAACGGCCAGACTCTGAACTATGGCTTCCTGATCATCGCCACCGGCGCGGACGTGCATCCGGAGCAAACCCCCGGCCTGGCGGAGCACGAATGGGGCAAATCCATTCACACCTTCTACACCTTCGAAGGCGCGCTGGCCCTGTACGAGAAGTTGAAGAACTGGCAGGGCGGCCGGCTGGTCGTCAACGTCGTCGAGAATCCCATCAAGTGCCCGGTCGCGCCGCTGGAATTCCTGATGCTGGCCGACTGGTATCTCCACGAGCGCGGCATCCGCGAGAAGGTGGAAATGGTCTATGCCACGCCCAATACCGGCGCCTTCACCAAACCCGCCGCTTCCAGGATGCTGGGACACCTGCTGGCTGAGAAAGGCATCAATGTCGAGGCCGAGTTCATGCTGGAGCATGTCGACCCCGACGCCAGGAAACTCGTCTCTTACGACGAGCGCGAGGTGCCGTTCGATCTGCTCATCAGCGTCCCCCTGCACATGGGCGCCGACGTCATCGCCAAATCCGGCCTGGGCGATGAGCTGAACTATGTGCCGACGAACAAGAACACCCTGCTGTCCGACAAATACGCCAATATATTCGTGCTGGGCGACGCCTCGAATATCCCGGCGTCCAAGGCCGGCTCGGTTGCGCATTTCGCGGTGGATGTCTTCGGCGAGAATTTTCTGCGCTACATCGACGGTCAGGAACTGCTGCCGACCTTTGACGGGCATGCCAACTGCTTCATCGAATCCGGCTTCGGCAAGGGTCTGCTGATCGACTTTAACTACGACACGGAACCGCTGCCCGGACGCTACCCGCTGCCCGGCGTAGGCCCCTTCACCCTGCTGGAGGAATCCGAGGCGAACCACTGGGGCAAGCTGATGTTCCGCTGGATGTACTGGAATATCCTGCTGAAGGGTCAGGAAATGCCTTTGCCCGCCCGCATGAGCATGGCCGGCAAGTGGCTGGCGGCGAAGAACTAGGAAGGCATCTATGGACC
>JAKALH010000482.1 GCA_021813225.1 Chloroflexota bacterium | reverse complement strand
TTCTTCGGGGTTTTCGTCTTCCAGTTCTTCGAGTTCGTCTGCGGAATCGAGGTCGTCCTCATCCTCGACTTCCGTTTCCTCGAAATTATCGATATCGCTATCCTCGTCATCATCCAGGTCCTCGTCCAGGTCCTCGTCGAGGTCGTCATCATCGAACTCGTCCAGCGATTCTTCGTCATCCGGCGGCGGGGAGAACGACGGAAGGTCTGCTGAGGAAAACACAACCATGTCATCCGCTTCGATGGTGTTCAGAACGGTATCATTGTCAGAGCAGATCATTGCATCGTGTTCCAGTGCCATCACTTTCATATCCTCTTTTCATTCCCTCAGGCGCATGTTCGCTTGGATATCCGCAAGTCTGTGTCACGGCATTTTTCAGCCATTTACATTCGGAATTATAGCGGGATTGCAATATTGCCGGGTGGCATATATCACGATCCCGGCAGCAGACTGACCGTTCGGCGAACTTATGCTGGACTCTGCGCTTCCAGATAACGAACAGCATCATTCACTGAGTCGAATAACGCGCTGCAATACGGCGCCAGGGCTGCTCGCTTGACTGGTGCTGTAGATATGCCCAGCCCGTGCACAGACAGGTTGAAACCGTGGCCGCGCAGCATAGCCGCCGCCGTGTGGCAGGCCTTTACGCCAACGGCGTTATCCTCAAGCACATAAACGACTTCACCGTTAATAGGGTTGTATACCCCGTCAAGCCGGTTCGACTTCCAAAGCGAGTATGCTGCATGCAGCGAGGCCTGCTCGCCGATACCTGCTGCGGCAAGAAAGGCAGCGAGAGCCTGCACCGGCCCTGGTTTTGTCAGGTCGTACACGCGCTCATCGTGAAGGTCGGCCAGCCACTGCACATGCCCAAGAGCAATCATGGGCAGCGATTCCAGTTTCAATTGCCGCAACGCAATTTCTGCTTCGGGCGGATGCACGGCTTCGGCGCGCGGCTGGCTATGCTGGTTGCCATCTCTGTGGCCGGGCGGCAGACTGGGGCGCGCCGTGTAGATGCACGAGCGATTTTTCAGGATGACCTCACGGCTGTGGTCATCCAGAAGCGGCACATCGAGTTCTTCGAGCAGCGATGGGGCGCTCATGGTCGCTGGCAGACCGTAATGCTGCTCGAACAATTTTGAACCGAGAATGATTTCCGCGAAGATGCGCGTGGTAGGCGAATTGGCCACATCGGTGACGCGATCCAGCAGCCGGTGGATTGTCGGGTGCAGAGATGGCGCGACTTCGTGCAACAAAGCATCGCGTGCGCGCTCATTTGGAAGGCCGTTGTATGAATTGGTGCGGCGCATCCAGGTCTGATAATCCGGGCGGTGTGCTGGATCGGTCAACCGGGCATGATGCAGGATGCCGGCCAGAAAGGCAACCAGGTCCCATTCGTTACTGAATCCGTTGGCGTGCGATACGTGTACATCCTCGTCCGATGGGGCATACTGGGGCAGGGCATTCATCCGGGCATATGCCAGTGTGGCGGCATCGATGGCAGAGCGGTAACCGCGATCATGAATCAGGGTGCCGTCCAGATCAAGCAAAATCAACATAGGGTTATTATTCTCCCATGATAGCCGGCTCGATAATCGATGCAGTACAATATTGACCCAAGCCAGGTGCGCTGTATACACGGCGCACCTTTTTGTGTTCAAAGGAGGAGATCTGTATCATGAAATCGTTCCGTATATTGGGGTTGACTGCGCTTGCTGCTGTAGTCCTGGCAGCTTGTGCCGCTCCGGCAGCGCCGACTGCCACATCGGCGCCTGCTTCCACCAGTGCGCCCATGGCGACAAGTGCACCCGCTGTTACTCAGGCGCCTAAAGCGACAGCTACGACTGCGCCCGCACAGAATGCTGCCGGACTCCCTGATCTGAAGGGCCGTACCGTCACCGTCGCGATTGAGAACGCGTACCTGCCGTTCAACTATATACGCCTGGACAACGGCAAACCGGAAGGGTGGGACTATGACACACTCGCCGAGTTGTGCAAGCGGCTGAACTGCAAAGTAACGTTCAAGGAAATCGCCTGGGATAACATGATCGCAGCAGTGGCAGCCGGCCAGTTCGACATGGCCGCTGACGGCATCACGATAACCGGCGAACGCGCGAAGGTGGTCGACTTCTCTGAAGGCTACATCGCAGTTGACCAGCGCGTACTGGTGCGCAAAGATGAGACCCGTTTCAAGTCCGTCGATGAATTGAAGAACGGAACATATAAGGTCGCCACGCAGAAAGGCACGACCAATTACGACGAAGCCGTCAAACTGGTCGGCGAGTCTCGCGTCACCGCTTTTGATACGTTTGGCGATGCCGTGCAGGCCCTGATCTCCAAAGACGCCGATGCCGTTGTGATCGACGATACCGCCGGTCAGGGTTACGTGGGCGTCAACGCGGATAAGGTTATGTTGCTCAACGGTAAATTAATCGGCCAGCAACTCGGTTTCATTTACCCGAAAGGCTCCGACCTCGTCAAGCCGTTCAATGCGGCCATCGAAGCCATCAAGGCTGACGGCGCGCTGAACAAGCTCAATGAAAAGTGGTTTGGCCCTTCCTTCAAGATGACCTACGACCAGGTCAAGCCCGGGCCGACGGCCGCACCGACCGCCACCCCTGGTAAGTAACCCATAGGATGGATTGACAACACCCAGGACGGTGCAGGCAGAGACCTGTAGAGAGCCTTGTCTCTACAGGTCTCTCCATCAAGAGACCATTCATGGCTGCAACCCCAAGCATTGCAAAACGGACTTCGGCACAGGCCAACTTCGTACAAACCCTGTCGCGGCTGCCCTGGTGGCTGCTCCTGCTTATCCTGATCGGCGCCATTCTGCTGTATCAGTTCCTGACGAACGACCTGTATTCGGTGATTCTTGGAAAACTGGTGCAGGGCATCGTAACGACGATCTTTGTTACGCTGGTTGCATTCACCTGCGCGATATTGCTGGGGCTGCTTGCCGGACTGGGCCGCGTCTCACGCAATAAAATCATATTCAACCTGGCGACGCTGTATGTGCA
>JAKALH010000481.1 GCA_021813225.1 Chloroflexota bacterium | reverse complement strand
CAGCGACGACAGCTTTCTCTTCCTTGACCTCGACGAAGCGCGTCACGCGCACGACTTCTTCGTTTTCGTCATCCATGACCTCGATGCCCGGCGGAATGGTCAGGTCGCGCACGCGAACCACCTGGTCGATGCCCAGGTTGGACACATCGACGGTGATGCGCTCAATCAGGTCGCCGGGAAGACAGCGGATGGCCAGCACGTCCATCTCCTGCAGCAGCACGCCGGCTCCGGTCTTGACGTCCTGGGACTCGCCGAAGCACACGATGTTCACATCGGCGTTGATCTTCTCAGTCATCGACACTTCATAGAAGTCGATATGTTTGAGCGTGCCCTTGATCGGATCGCGCTGAATTTCGCGCGTCAGGACCATCCTGGGGGCCGCGCCATCGCCCACGATGAGTGTGATAAGGCGGTTGCGCCCGGCATGGCGCAGCACGCCGGCCAGTTCGCGCGCATCCAGTTGGATATGAGTGGGGACAATCTGGTGCCCGTAGACAACCGCGGGCACTTTCCCGCTGCGACGCAGCGCCTTGACGCCGACTCGCACGGCGGTCCGCATCTCTGCCTTGAGTTCAATAACGTCTGCCATTTATGATATCGTAATCCTCTCGACCGCCCATTGCATGAAGCTGCGCCGCTGCAGCGCCAGCCGCCGCTACTCACGGTCGACAACGCGGCGAATCTTATTATCCGCCAGCGGCCGGCAGGTCAGCCTGCCAAAGCCCGCGAATTATACAGCAACACGATATCCGCATCCGCCTTTACCTTTGCGCGATATGGGTTTACTCTTGCCCGTCATGGCACGCGAAACCTTCATGCAACGCACCTTCCAGATTGCCGGCCGGCCGACCGCCCTCGAAGCCGCAATCAACTTTGATGAAAGCACCTTCGGCAAGAGTCCGTCTGTGATAACCCCGTGGACTATCGCCGTCAGTGACGGCCAGCGCGACCTGGGGCGGCTGGTCGGCTTCGAAGGCGTTGGCGCGACGATCATCGCCATGCACAGCCTCAAACCCGACGGCACGGCAGCGCGCGCGGCGGAGATTACCGTATTCCGCGTCGACGAACCTCTGCGCGCCAACCGCATCGACGCCGCCGTGTTCGGCGCATTCGAGCGCTGGCTGTTGAAGCGCGGCTGGCGCGGGAATATCATCAAGAAACTCGCCTTCACCGATGCCCGTATGGTGATCCCGATCCGGCGCTTCTGGGTAGACCTGGGGTTCGAGCTGGTGCCCGGCATCGAAGGGAAGTGGGAAGAGCACGTCGTGAAACGATGGCGCTGAGATCGCGCGAGATGCGACGCCGGAGCCGGCAACGGTAGAATAATGGCGAAAGGCTATGTGTTGTGTCTGGCAGAACGATAACGATGTTGAGAATTTCTGGCGACTTGTTAAGCAGAATGCGCGCCCATCTGGAAGCGGGCTATCCCAATGAGGCGTGCGGAATACTACTCGGCGAGGCGGATTTCCGGAATGGCGGCCAACTGGCCGCAGCCAAACATGTCAAAGACCTGGTGCTGGTGCCCAACGTGTGGGAAGTGGAGTCGGAGCGCGAAGGCCGGCGCAACCGCTACCTGATATCGCCGGAGGATGTGGCGCGCGCCGACCGCGAGGCCAGCCGCAAGGGACTCGACATTATCGGATTTTTCCATTCTCATCCGGATTGTCCCGCGCGGCCTTCCGAAACCGACCGCGAGTTCGCATGGCCGGTCATCTCGTTCGTCATCGTGTCCGTGGAGAAGCGCAAAGCCGTCACCACCAACTCATGGGTTCTGCGCGACGACCGCAGCCGGTTCGACGAGGAAGCGCTGCAGGTGATATAGGGCAGCCATCGGCATGTTTTTTCGGGTATCCTTAAGCGTTCTATTGTTCATGGTGTTGCGTCATTGGAGGATGCAGTCAAGATGAGTGTTGTGATTCGAATACCGACGCCGCTGCGGCCGTATGTCGGCGGCAGCAGACAGGTGGACGGCGACCCCGGCACCGTGGATAGCGTGCTGGCGGCGCTGGTGCTGCAGTATCCTGACCTGCGGCACCACCTGTTCAACGAACAGGGCAAGTTGCGCTCGTTCGTGAATGTATACGTGGGCGACGAGGATGTGCGTTACCTTAAAGGCACGGAAACCGCGGTGGCGGACGGCGCCACGTTGAGTATCGTGCCGAGTGTGGCCGGCGGCTCCGCTCGCAACGGCGCAGCGGAAGTGACGCTGTCGAACGCCGAAATCCGGCGCTACTCCCGCCATCTGATCATGCCCGAAGTCGGCATGAGCGGGCAGAAGCGGTTGAAGAACGGGAGCGTGCTGCTGGTCGGCGCAGGCGGGCTGGGTTCGCCCGCCGCCATGTACCTGGCGGCTGCCGGCGTCGGGCGCATCGGCATCATGGACTTCGACGTGGTCGACGAATCCAACCTGCAGCGCCAGATCATCCACGGCATGAGCACGCTGGGCAAACCCAAGCTGGAAAGCGCCCGGGAGCGCATCCACGATATCAATCCGTTCATTCAGGTGGACACCTACGAAGAAGCGCTGTCAAGCGAGAATGCCCTGCGCATCTGCGCCGATTACGATATCATCGCGGACGGCACCGACAACTTCCCCACGCGCTACCTGGTGAACGACGCCTGCGTTCTGCTGGGCAAGCCGAATGTGTACGGCAGCATATTCCGGTTCGAAGGGCAGGCATCCGTATTCTGGGCTGAACGCGGCCCGTGCTACCGCTGCCTGTACCCGGAGCCGCCGCCTCCGGGGCTGGTGCCATCCTGCGCAGAAGGCGGGGTGCTCGGCGTGCTGCCCGGCGTCATCGGCGTCATCCAGGCCACCGAGGTGGTCAAGCTGTTGATTGGCGAGGGCGAACCTCTGGTGGGGCGCCTGCTGCTGTACGACGCGCTGGACATGCGCTTCCGCGAGCTGAAACTGCGCAAAGACCCGACCTGCCCCATCTGCGGCGAACACCCCACCATCGATCACCTGATCGACTACGAGGCGTTCTGCGGCACGACCGTGCGCGGCGGCGAGGTTGC
>JAKALH010000480.1 GCA_021813225.1 Chloroflexota bacterium | reverse complement strand
CAGCATGGTCAGCAGCGGCGACACGAAAATATCCATGTAGGTGGCGCCGCCAGCCTGCTGAACCTGTTTCAGCCCTGCCGGCGTCATCAGGTAACTGGAGAAACTCATCTGGAACAGGTTGCTGGCGATGGCCGTGGCGGTCATTGAGAGCGCCGTCGCGTGCACGACCGAGTTCGGCTCAAGCTGGAATAGCCGGCTCAGCGCGCGCCGCACGGGCGGCAGCAGCACGACCAGTGCAATGGTGCCGCCCGCAATCAGCCATAGCCCCGCGCCAACCCAGTCGACCTGTTTCAGCATCGCCGGCATGTCCGGCGCCAGGGCTTGCGCGCTGAGCGCAGCCACAGCCAGGAACGTGAGTCCCAAGGCGATCATCGCGCCGTTCAGGCAGAACAGATAGATATAGTGCGGAACACGCCACTTCGGGTTGTTCTCGGCCAGGTTAGCCAGCAGAACCGCCAGCAGGAAAGGCGAGACCAGCAGCAATGTCAGTAACGCGTTGTTCATTGTGTGGATTATAGCCACTCACCTGCGGGATTCTGTTGGCGAAATGAGCGCGAGCCGACGCTGGATGCGGAAAACGATATCGTCATTCCCGCGGAAGCGGGAATCTATTGCTTACCGCGGCCTCTGGATGCCCGCATTCGCGGGCATGACGTGGTCAGTGGCGGATTCGCCAACAGTATCCCTGCGGTCGGCATGATCTCGCGGAAAGGTCGTCACTGTAGTTGTATTGCCGCCTTTTCGTTTTTATTATAGAATATGCTTAGAAATCGTACTGGATAGCCAGAGACCAGTCTTAACGACTGCGCTGTTACCGATGCTGAATTTTCTGCCTTATACGAATCTGGTAGAGATAGACCATGGCGGTATGTCCACGGTCTATCGAGCCACAGCGCCTAACGGCAACCTGGTCGTACTTAAGGTGCTGGCAATGCACCTGGCTTCGGACCGTGTCGCGCTGGCGCGCTTTAAGCAGGAGACCAACCTCGGCCTGATACACCCTAATATCGTGCGTGTTCTGGACGGCGGTGTCAAAGACGGCGCACCGTATATCGTTATGGACTATATCGTCGGCGAGTCGCTGGACCGCCGGCTGCTGCGCGTGGGCACATTGAAACCGCGCGCGCTGGCTCCCATCATCCGTGACGTCGCGAATGCGCTTGAGTACGCCCATGGCAAGTCCATCATTCACCGCGATGTCAAACCAAGCAACATTCTGATCCGCCCTACCGGGCAGGCTCTGCTGGTCGACTTTGGCGTGGCGAAAAGCAGCAGCGCAACCGCCTATACCGCTACGGCGGCGCGCGTCGGCTCGGTATTCTATATGTCGCCCGAACAGGCTAACGGCGAGCCGGTCATCACGTATGCCAGCGATATTTACTCGCTGGGTATAACTTGCTACTACGCGCTGACAGGGCGCCATCCGTTCGAGGCCGACAACGAGATTGCCGTGGCGCGCATGCACATCGATGCGAAACCGCGCCACGTCAGCGAGATCAACTCCGCCGTGCCGCGCAGCGTCGGCAATGTAGTGATGCAGGCGCTGGAGAAAGACCCGCAGCGGCGGCATAAGTCAGCCAGTGAGTTCGCCCAGGCGTTCGAGCAGGCGATTGCGAAGGCGAACCTTTCGCCCGGCCGCTCACGGCGGTTGCCCGTCATGCTCGCAGTTGCCGCCGGCCTGATTGTGCTGGCGCTGCTGGCATACGCCCTGTTCCGCTTCCTGCCCGGTCAGCCCATGGGCGTCGACCTGACGCCGCTGCCTGCAGTCAGCCTGCCGGCGACTCCGGAACAGTTGAGCGTGAAAGGCTCACCGCCTGCCACCAGCACCGCGACGCCGGTACCGGCGCCTTCAAATACGCCGACCGTGCCGCCCACAGAAGTGGATACGAAAACGCCTGAGCCGACGGATACCCCGGCCAGCACGCAGACGCCGATCATCATCATCCGGTACAGGACCATCGTTGTGACGGGCACACCGCTCCCCACACGCATACAGCCGCGCCCGACCGCGCGGCCCACCCGCACACCGCAACCGCCTGCCGCGACCTATGAGGTGCCCACAGCCACTTACGCCCCCAGCGTGACGCCGCCGCCCATGACGATTACCAGCACGCCGCTGCCCACCGTAATGAGCACGGCGACGCCTGTACCGACCGCCACCCCATCGCTGGTGCCTTTGCCTACCAAACAGCCCGTCCCTTCCGCCACCGCTCAGCCGCCTGCCAGGACTGCGACGCCGACGGTAACGCCGCCGGCAACGGCCCGTTAGCTGCACACCGGCGGCTCTCCGTTAGAATTCCGCCAGCAACGGCAGAAGCCGGTTTGCCCCAATAAAACTGGTGTATAACCAGACAGCGAGGGCAAGTCCCGAAGATGGCGCGAATGGCAAGCAAGATACCCGTAGAAGATATTGAACCGGCAGATGAGCCGGCAGTCGATCAGGCTCAACGCCGCGTGACGATTAACGATATTGCCCGGCAGGCCGGCGTGTCGAAGACTGCTGTTTCTTTCGCATTCAACATGCCGGGCCGGCTGTCCTCCGAAACCGCCGAGCGCATCCTCGATGTCGCCCGGCGGCTGGGATATGCCCCCAACCCGATCGCGCGCAGCCTGAACACGCGCCGCACCAATGCCATCGGCATCATCGTGCCGCAGGACATCGCGGACGTGTTCAGCAATCCCTTTTTCGGCCAGCTCACAGGCGGCATCGGGCAGGTCTGCCGCGACGAAGGCATGTCGCTGGTGGTGATTCCGCCGATGCGCGGTTCGCTGCTCGATGCGACCTATGCGGCATTGATCGACGGCTGCATCGTGACGGGCCTGCAGCCGGATGATGAAGTGGTGCGCGTGCTGCGTCAGCGCAACCTGCCGTTCGTCATGATCGACGCCGACGCGCCAGACTACATCGCCTGCGTGAACATCAATGATTTCGAGGGCGCGCGTCTGGCGCTGCAGCATCTGCTGCGCCTGGGACACCGCGATATCGCCATCGCTTCGTTCGAGTCTTTGAGCGGCCAGGTCGAG
>JAKALH010000479.1 GCA_021813225.1 Chloroflexota bacterium | reverse complement strand
TAAATCTAGAGCGTATCCCTCTTATGTTTGATTGCGGGCAGAGGCTGCCAGACTTCAGGTTATCAACAGATCTAGATCGCATGATGATTTATGATTAGGCGGCGGGGACGTTCGTCGGCATAATTCCTCGGCGAAATTACTGAATCGATAACTTCCAATACAGTTTCACCTTACACAGGCAGAAATCGATAAATTCGCACTGTGATATTGACAATGAGCCTGCCATTTCTATAATTCAGCTAGCCCTGTTGCTATATCGTGAAACAACGATGAAACCCAGTGAACGCCGGCGTCAGATCATGGAATTGCTGCTGCAAAACAGCACCGTTCATCTTTCGCAACTCGTTCAACTGTTGCAGGTTTCAGAAGGTACGGTTCGGAACGACCTGCGGCTCCTGGAAAAGCAAAGCGAACTGATACGAACCCATGGCGGCGCTGTATTGGGTAGCCGTCCGGTCTCGCAACTGTCACCACCTAAAAGCCAGTTAACGGAGCAGGAACAGTCACTGCGCGCGATCCAGAGTATTGCCAAGCGAGCCAGTTCATTCGTCGAAGAAGGCGATATCATTCTCCTGGCGGGCAGCCCGATCACGCAGGAAATGGCCCATGAATTGCTTCCGCTGAAATCACTGACGGTCCTGACAAACAGCGTTCAGATAGCTCTCACCCTCTCGCGCAATCCGACACAGACCGTCATCCTGATTGGCGGGCAGTTGCGGACCGAGCGTGACACGCTGGAAGGGCACACGGCCATCTCGATGTTGCGCGAGTTGAGAGTGCAGAAAGCATTCCTCTCATGTGACGGCATCAGTGCGGCGCGCGGGTTCGCCGACGATGATATCGCGGGCGCGGAACTGAAGATGGCGATGTTGTCATGCGCGCAGAAAGTGATCGTGGTAGCCACGGTCGATAAACTTGGTAAATCCGCGCTCATCAATTTCGCTAATCTGAGCCAGGTGCATCACCTGGTGACCACCGAAAGCGCCAGCAACGAAACCCTCACCGCATTACGCGCTGCCGGCGTCCAGGTCTCACTATGCGGTGAGTACATCACAGAGGTCTACACGGACCCGCCACAGGGGCGGCGCTGGAGAGTGGGTTTCGCCAACCTGACAGAAAAACAGGAATTTGCCGTATCGGTGCGCCAGAGCATCGAGCGTGCGGTCAACGAGAATGGCACCATCGATTTACTGCTGGGCGATAATGAGGCTGAACCCGGTATTGCGCTGGCAAACGCCAAAAGCCTGCTGGAGGCTAAAGTCGATCTGGTAATTGAATATCAGCAGGACGAACAGACGAATAACGTGTTGATGGACCTGTTCCGCTCCGCTATGGTACCGGTTATTGCCATTGATATTCCTTTGCCGGGAGCAACCTTTTTTGGCGCGGATAACTATCGCGCCGGCAGGATAGCCGGAGATGCCGCAGCGCGCTGGATACGTGAGCACTGGAACGGCAAACTCGACAAGCTGGTTTGTCTTGAGCAACCGGAATCCGGCCCGGTGCCGGCTGCGCGCATTCAGGGTCAGATTGATGGACTGCGTTCATCGACACAGATCAGCAGCGACTGTATCATCCGGTTGAGCACACGCGGCGACCTGGAGGGTTCACAGTTAGCGGCCACACAGGCTCTGCGGAACATACCGCTGGGTAAGCGGGTTCTGTTCGTCGGCATCAATGCGCACTCGGCGCTGGGTGCTCTGGCGGCGGCGGAAACTCTCGACAGGCAGGCCTGCACGGCCGTGATCAGCCAGAACGCCAGCGGCCGCATTCGCCGTGAACTGTTGCGGCGTAACCCAATGTTGATCGGCGCAGTGGACTACTTCCCGCAGAATTACGGGAACAAGGTCATCCAACTGGCAATCGAGATCCTGACCGGCCGCCCGACCACACCGGCTGTATACACGGACCATATGCTCATCACCAGTGAAAACATCGGACAGATCTATCCCGATGACCTCAAGAGCAGCCATGAGTTGGTCGCCGGTTCTAAGGCGCAGGCAGCCCGACAGGCGTTACCGGTAAAAGCGTAAGACATCAGCAAAGGCGGTTAATCATGCGAGTCGGATTCATCCTCAAAGTAAAGCCACACATGATCGAAGAGTACAAACGCAGGCATCAGAATGTCTGGCCCGAAATGCAGCAGGCTCTTCGTGAAACCGGCTGGCACAATTACTCCCTCTTCCTGCGCGAGGATGGGATGCTCTTCGGGTATCTGGAAACGCCCGACTTTGAAGCCGCCCGCGCCGGCATGGAATTGCGCGAAGTGAACGCCCGCTGGCAGGCTGAAATGGGAGAATTCTTTGAGCAGTTGGACGGCCAGCGCCCCGACCAGGGCATGCGGCCGCTGGAGGAAGTTTTCCATCTCGATTGACGCGCCAGCACAATTTTACAGCCGCCAGGCAGTGCCCGCCGCATCGCCATCCAGATGCCGACCGCACAGTCAGCGGCATCCTACTGCAATCAGGAGGCAAGTGTGAGTGAATATCAATCGCTCGTTGAGAGACTGAGCCGAAGAAACATCGATGTCGAAGCCGTCAAGACAAAGCTGAAGGAACAGAAGGTCGAAACGCCATCCTGGGGGTATGGTAACTCCGGCACCCGCTTCAAGACCTTTGGATACCCAGGTGCCGCCAACACTGTTTACGAGAAAATCGCTGATGCGGCAATGGTTAACCGGCTGACCGGAATATGCCCCACCGTTGCGCTGCATATCCCATGGGACAAAGTCGACGACTGGAATGCGCTTCGGCAGTACAGCGCCGACCTCGGCATCGCAATCGGCGCGATCAACACCAACACCTTTCAAGCCGATATGTACAAATTTGGCAGCATTTGCCATCCCGATGCGGCAGTACGACGCACGGCTGTAGACCATCACCTGGAGTGCATCGAGATCGCAAAGAAGACCGGCTCAGACTCGCTCAGCCTGTGGTACGCGGACGGCACCAACTATGCCGGCCAGGATTCGTTCCGCGAACGACGCCAGCGCATGATCGATTCGTTGAGTGAGGTGTACGCCGCC
>JAKALH010000478.1 GCA_021813225.1 Chloroflexota bacterium | reverse complement strand
TTTCCCGTTAGAATCAGGAAAGCCATAATCTTTTCTGCCTCGTGGCTGTGTTCGTCCTGCGTTCCAGACACGCGGTGCAGGTTTCATGCCGCGGCCAGAACCTGCTCGAGCACCTTGACAGAAAATGGTCGACCAATGACGGATGCGACGGGCAACGTCCGTTTGACATCAGTTCGCGACGAGGGACTTCCCGCAGTTGAAGCAGAACCTGGCATGGTCGGGATCGATTGTGGCGCAATGCGGACACCGCATACCCGCTCTCCCATCTGAAAACCGCTACACCTGAAACAGAAACGAGTTTACCACCATCGGAGTGCTTACCCCTGTAATTGCCCGGCATATTGTATGATGCACGAGATGAGTATCAAAACACTATCGCTGGTGCATCGACTGCGCCCGCCTGAGGCGCCGCCTGCAGACGGGGCAAAGGCACCGATGTTGATATTGCTGCACGGGGTGCGCAGCAATGAGGATGACCTGTTTGCACTGACGCCTTATCTGGATGAGCGCTTCTGCATCGTCAGCGCGCGGGCCCCGCAGGCGCTTGGGCTGGGGCAATATGGCTGGTACCATGTCAACTTTCTACCGGATCGCATCGAAAAAGACGCCCGCGAGATGGAACAGGCGCGCCGGCAGTTGATTGCTTTCATCCGCGAAGCCATCACTGCCTATGAAGTTGACCCCAGACAGGTGTACCTGATGGGTTTCAGCCAGGGCGCTATCATGAGCCTGGCCGCTATACTGACCGCGCCTGAACTGTTTGCCGGCGCCGTCGTGATGAGCGGTTCACTCCCTGATGAGGTCCTGTCTGAAGCCGCCGCGCCGGAGCAGTTGAAAGGCATTTCACTGCTGGTGGTCCATGGTCTTTATGACGATATTATCCCGATTGCGCAGGCGCGGCGCATGAGCGCGTATCTCACCGGTCTGCCGGTCAATATGGAGTTCCGCGACTACCCCATGCGCCACCAGATATCCGATCAGAGTCTCGACGACGTCGCCGGCTGGCTGATAGCCCGGCTTGACGGGGAAAAGGCACTCTGAGGGATGTTCCAGTCGATGCTGTTCAGCAATGAGCCGCTCTCGGTCAGTGAACTGACCGCGCACATCAAATCGCTGATTGAGGCGGACGAGGAACTCTCCAGTGTGCGCGTGAGCGGCGAAATCGGCAACCTGTCGCGCCCGGCATCGGGCCACCTCTACTTCACGCTGAAGGATGCTGGTGCACAGGTGAAGTGCGTGATGTGGAAGTCGTCCGCCCTGCGCATGCGCTACAACCCGCGCAGCGGCGACGCCGTGGTGGTGCGCGGCCGCATCAGCGTGTACGAGCGCGACGGAGCGTATCAACTCTACGTCGACGCGATGACGCCGTCCGGCACCGGTGACCTGTATGCCGAGTTTGAGCGCCTGAAACAGGCGCTGGAAGCCGAGGGCCTGTTCGAGCAGTCGCGCAAGCGCCCTCTACCGCAGTTCCCGCGTGTGCTCGGTGTCGTCACCTCGCCGACCGGCGCTGCATTCCAGGATATCCTCAATGTATTGTCGCGCCGCTATCCGCTGGTCAAGGTGGTCCTGGCCCCGACGCTGGTGCAGGGCGATGAAGCACCTCCCCAGATTGTGCAGGCCATCGCGGCGCTGAACCGCATGCCGGAGTGCGACGTCATCCTGGTGGCACGGGGCGGCGGCAGCATGGAGGAGCTGTGGGCTTTCAACGATGAACGCGTTGTACGCGCGGTTGTCGCGTCGCGCATTCCGGTTGTGAGCGGCGTCGGCCACGAGATCGACTTTACCCTGGTGGATTTTGCAGCCGACGTGCGCGCCGCTACGCCATCGGCGGCCGCCGAGATGATCACACCCGACATTGCCGTGCTGCGCCAGGATATTGACGCGCTGGTTGCGGAACTGCAGCGCCGGTTGCTGGACAGAATCGGCACGGAGCGGGTGCGTGTCGACCACCTTCTGCGCGTCTTGAAAACGCTCAGCCCGCTCAGTCAGTTGCAGCGCGCGCGGGAGCGCGTGGGCGATTTGCGCGGACGCCTGCATATGGCGTTATCGTCACGGATTGAATTGCAGCGCGAGCAGTTGCGCGGCCTGCAGGGGCGACTGGATGCCGTCAGCCCGCTGTCGACGCTGGCACGCGGCTATGCGATCGTCAGGCGCCGGCGCGATGGAGCCTTGGTCCGTCTGCGCGCTGATGTGCGGCCTGCTGAGGCCCTGCGCATTCGCGTCTCCGACGGAGAATTCAACGCGCAAGAGGCGGCAGGATGAGCGAAAAGCAGTACGGCATCAAGTTCACGGCTTTTGCGCTGTCCGTTCTGTTCGACTGGACCGCACTGTAGGGCATATGGTTATCAACGGTCGCTGGCAGAACCGTCCGGTCACTATCAGCGTGAAACCCAACTGTCTGACGCTGAGCGTCGATGGCCCGGCGCAGGCCAGTGTGTTCAGCTATGACAATGCCGGTCGCATGTGGACGGCGCTGCTGGACGGCGTCTCCTATCGCCGCGGACTGGATGGGAAAATCATCGCCAAGTGGCGGGTGGCCGGGCGCGAACGCGACCGGCGCTGGCTGGCTGCTGAGGAAGCGCGCAACATAGAGGAAAGCGCGCGCCGCGCCGCCGCTGGCCTGTACGCGGCTGTAGCAAATGGCGCTGCCGAATTGCTCAGCCCTCTGCCTCAGGACGGCCACACGGTGTTTGAGCGTGCCATTGCCTTTGATGCTGCGCGCTACGCAGCGGATGCCGCCGCGTATCATCGCGTCTACAAGCCGGTGGGGATTCTGCCGCCGGATCAATATATGGCCGTCGTGCTGCAGGCCACCGAAGGCTGTTCGTTCAATACCTGTACCTTCTGCACTTTCTTCAGGGATCGGCCATTCCGTATCCGCCGCCCCGACGAATTCCGCGCGCACTCTCAGGCGGTGCGCGATTTTCTGGGCGCGGGGTTGAGTTTGCGCCGCACGATTTTCCTGGGCGACGCCAACGCACTCGTTGTCCCGATGCCGATTCTGTTGCCGCTGATGGATGTGGTGCATCAGG
>JAKALH010000477.1 GCA_021813225.1 Chloroflexota bacterium | reverse complement strand
GATCATCGTCGACCTCGCTGGCGTCAAGAACCAGCAGCAGGCCATCCAGATGATCGGGTCATAGGACACTATCGCGGAACCAGGCCGCAGGATCGCCGTCACGACCAGCGGCTCATATGTCAGGCTCGCGTAACTCTCTGTGTACCGATCGATATCAGGATTGTGAATCATGTATACCTCGCGATTTCGGGGAACTGCGCGGCCAGGTTGCGCCACTTGGCCGGGCATGTCTGGCGCAGGAAACCATACCGTCCCAGGTTGACAGCGCTGCGCCCCAGCAGCACGCTGATGCGCCACTGCTCGCGCGGGATGCCGGCCTGCGCCATCAGGTCATAAACCGGGTGGTAGCGCAATCCGCGACCCGCGATGTATGCCCACACTTCGCTGGTTGACCAATCTGCAATCGGGCACAGATGATGCGTGACCGGTTCCTCGCCATCGACCTTATACAACTTGCCGCGCCGCCGATAATTTACGCGCCGGCCCGCGCTCTCGTCGGCGCGAAGCCCCATCGCCATGGTGTCGATCCCTTTGGCCAGCGCGAAACGATAGGATGGCTCATACACCAGGTAGGCCATCCAGTCATATGTGACGTCCGGCTCTGTCGGATGCTCGTATCCCCAGTACCCGCCGCGCCGGCACATCTCGGCGAGCGGAATCTCGGACGTAAATGCTTGCGCGTTATAGTGCTCTGCGAGATCGTAGGATTCATCGTACTCCGTCTCGCTGCCCGAATCAAAGAACCCGGCCGGCGCGTCGGGGGTGACGCGCCGCACCAAGTCCAGTACAACCGTGGAGTCCTTCCCCGTTGAGAAAGAAACCCCGATGTGATGGCCCTCTGCGGCGCGTCTAATCGTCTCAAGAGCACGCTCGACGCGCCTCGCAAAGGCCGGCAGTTGCGACCGCGCCAGATCACCTGGCGTAATCGCCGTGCGGCTACTGGTCACGTCCGCCGCCTGCGCCTCCTGCGCCGCCACCGCCCTTGCCGCCTTTGTTCCCGCCGGACGGCTTTGACTTTTTCTTCGCCATCGCTATTACCTCCTTTCAAGGACTGCTACGCGATACTCGCTATGCGAGTATCTTCTCCTTCGTCATAAGCGTCCCCGTTAAAATCCCTTCGCGCAGCTCATCGTGCTGCGCTGTCAGGTACTCAGCATATGCTGCCACATCTCCATCCATGTACGCTGCGTTGCCCTCTGCTATGTCAGCATCGACCAGCCCGAATCCGCGCGCCGACTGCCCGGCCACCGTCCCATTGGCAGCCATGAACTGCCCTATCGCCGCGCCCAACGCGCCGCGCGCAAGTTGGGATGTATACGGACTCAGGTACAGGCCAACCATGATCTTCGCGCCCTTCGCCAGCGTCTCGAAGTTGTAGATCATCTGCCCGACACCGGCGCCGGTCGCCTGCCGGGTTGCCGTCACGTCGTCCAGCATGTCGAACGCGCTGATTGACGCTTCCGGCGCGCTCTCCGCGCACGTGCCTGCCAGCGCGTCGGCGTTCTCCGCGCACACCAGCCAGGACGATACGCTCAGGCGGCTCTCGCCCAGATCGAACGAATCCACCACGCCGCCCAGCAGTTCGAGCGATGGGTATGCTGCCTTGATTGCATGCGCGATAGCCCATGAGTTGCGCGGCTGTTTCGCTCCGGCCTTGATGTTGCCGCCGTTCACGAACAGCGCCTCGCAGGCGTCCGGCATCTGATCCACGCCGGGCTTGATTCCCAGCGCCTGCCACAGGTACTGCCAGCTCGGTTCGCGCACGAGCTGATGGCGCATACTGTTGGCGCTCACTGCCGGCACCTCAACGACGAGCGTTCCACCAACCGGCGTAATCGTCGCGGCATCGAACTGGCGCACCAGCATGGTTTGCTGGACAAGCGGCATAAACGCCGCATCCGCATATTCCTTGCTGGCCTGTTTCTCTATAGATGACCACAGGCGCGCAATCACGACGGCGGTCCTGTAATCTGTGAGCGCCGCGCTGAGCATGGACTGTTTGACCGGCAGCGGCAGGCCGAACAGCAGCGCCAGATTCGCATCTGCGTAGATCGGCTGAATCGCCACCTTCATGTCGCGAGTCATCCGTTCCCACAAGCCTGGCAACGTCCCGCTGCGCACGGCCGCGGCGTGCAGGCGCCCCTCCAGCATCTCATAACGCTGTATGCCATAGAACAGCCCGGCGCCATCTGCGCTGTTATATGTATCGATAAACAGCTTGACCAGGCCACACAACGCGAATTGTGCGAAGCTCAGGCCATCCATCACATCGACGATGGACTCGGGCACCGGAAATGCGCCACAGAACGCATCGATGGCCGCCTGTTGCACCGGCGCATCCGAGACAGGGCGCTGGACAAATTGTTTCTGGCGGTTGAACGTCAGAACGTTAGACTTGTCCGTCGATGCCGGGTCATGGTGGCTGATGGCGGTGCGTGCGGTTAGCAGAAGCTGTACGTGCGGTTTCATTTGGACTCCTTCTGAGCAATCAGAATAACGAACTCGAATTCCGGGCGGTTTCGCCAGACGCGCAGCTCGCGCTCCAACGCCATCCCCCGGCTAAAACCGATCTCATTCATGCGCGCGTACTCGACATACAGGCCGGCTGCAATGGTCGTCTTGCTGAATCCCAGCGCATACACGCGCTCAACCAGGTCGAGACACTTCAGCATCTCCGGCCAGTCGATCGATAGCACACGAAACACCGAGCGATCCATGTTATAGACAAGCACCGGGGTGTCGGACCCCAGTGCCCCGATGCGCGCTTTCTCCCAGATGCGTTTCTTGGTGTCTGTGGTCAGGATCGCGACCAATTGGTCGCCGGCGCGGGCACGCCATATAGTGCGCGCCAGGTCTGACCAGCAGGGCCGTTCCTGAGCCAGCGCGGCCTTGCGATCTACGAGCGGGTGGTAGGAATCGCCATTGGAAAACACCAACCAGCTCCCCATGTTCCACGAGCTCTTATACACTCGCGCCGCGACAGGGCTCATGACCCCATCCGGATCGCCGTGCAGCAAATCCAGGAACTCGGACGTTG
>JAKALH010000030.1 GCA_021813225.1 Chloroflexota bacterium | reverse complement strand
TATCACCTGTTTGCATCCTTTCGGCTGCATGTCATGGTCGCTTTCGATATGCCTGAGGCTGTGTCGTTATGAATCGTTTCCCGTCAAAGTCGGGAGAGCCACTTTTCTTTGCCCCGCCGGGTCGCGCAACAGGAACAGCACCAGCAATGTGCCAACGAAAAGAATGACCCCGTTCGCCAGGAATGGCCCCGCGCGCAACTGGTCATACAGCCAGCCCATCACCAGAGGTCCTGCCACACGCCCGGCGGACATACCGAGCGTATACAGGCCAAACCCGATCCCGCGCTGCTGGCCGCCGGTCATGTCCGCGACCATGGCCTGCTCTGCTGGTACGGCTGCGGAATAACACACAGCTTCGACAGTGGCAAATACCATCAGCGGGAAAATCGTCGTCAGGAATGGAATCACCGCGGAAAAAACCCCGCTGATGATCAGACCGACAGCCATGGGCAGTTTCCTGCCGAAACGGTCGGCAATCACACCCATTTTAGAAGGCAAGAAACCCCAGGCAATCGATGCCGGCAGATAGGCCAGTGCAATCATGGCAACGTCCTGAGTAATGTGGTCCTGGATGAACTTCAGGATAAATGGCGCTATCCCGCTGGTGGATGCACTGGTTATCGCCACGATCGCCATCAGCACATAGAGCTGGCTGCTGATCTTTTGTCTTGGGGCTGGTGCCGGGTGTGTTTCATGCCGCACGACGGTGCTGTAAGTCTCCCGCATGGCAATAAAGGCGATGATTAAAGCAGCAACGGCGACGGCCGCGTAGACGATAAATATCAACGCCCACGCCAGCGGTGTGATGCGTAATTGGCCCTGCGTATTGAACCCGGTCAGAAACAGGATGGGAATCGCGAGCATGCCGCCATATAAGCCGCCGCGGTACTGGGACTGCTCTGTGCCGCCAAAGCTGCCAGCGCGCCCATTCGCCATGGTCAGATCGGCTGTTATTGCATAGGCGGCCAGGAGCATGGTTCCCACGCCAAAGCCCTGCACTGTGCTGGCGATAAACAACAGTGTGATATCCTGTGCGAACGCGAACAGCAGCATGGAAACGGCGATAAAGGCGATGCCCGCCAGTAAGAAAGGTTTACGCCCAAAGATATCCAGCGCGCCCCCTACCAGCGGACGGGCAATGGCGGTCATCAACGCGCCAATTGAAAATAATTCGCCCACCTCAAAACCGCTTGCGCCAATTTCAGTTGAGTAGATCGGCAGGCCCGCAGTTATGACTACGATTGACAATGATGCAAGCATTATGACAAGCTGCAAGTTGCGGAGCATTCTTTGTGAGGCCAGTTCATGTTCGGAGGTGACTTCGGAGTCTTGCATACAAACTGATTCTACAGGAAAGCCGGCTGTATCCTTCCCCTATAATTACTTCGTGTTGAGGCGGTTACTTCTGGCACTTCTGTTATTTCTAATGGCATCGGGTTGCAGCGGGGCAACACCGGCCGCCACACCAATAGTCGATGTGATCACCCCGGCCAGTGGCGCACGGTACGCTCCTGGCGAGGCTGTCGCTATGCGCATTGCCGCTGTCTCGAATAACAAAGTCAGCCGGATCGAGGTGCATGCAGACGGCGTTCTGGTGGCTGCGTCCGACAACCCGGCGCCATCGCCGGCCTACTCGGCGGCCGTGTCGTTTATCCCCACACAGGCCGGCAACATCAAAGTATCTGTGACCGCCATTGACGCATCGGGCCAACAGAGTAACCCGGTCGAATTGACGCTCAAGGTCGGCTCTGGGGTGCCCGGGATACAGCAATCACAAGCCGATGGTAATGGTAATGGAAGCACCGTTTCCGGAACACCATTAGCCTGCAAGCCGAACGCCGCCTACGTAGCCGATGTCACCATACCGGACAATACAACCGTGAACAGGGGTTCCAGTCTGGTAAAGACCTGGCGGATCAGAAATACAGGCGAGTGCACCTGGGAAACCGGCTATGTACTTGCGTTCCAGGATGGCGCACAGATGGGCGCGCCTGCCAGTGTACCGGTAGCGCCAACGGCAAGGGATGCTGCGGTCGATGTCAGTGTGCCATTCACGGCGCCCGTAGCCAGCGGCACTTACACCAGCACCTGGCGCATGCGCGACCCTGACGGTCATAGCTTTGGGAATCGCGTGTATATGCTGATTCGTGTACCGTAACCTATACAGGTAAGGAGAACAATGTCTGAAGACACCATAGCGGCAGTCGGCCAGAAAACCGCGATGACGCCTGAAAACTTCTGCGAAGTGGCTACACGTATCGAAGAACAGGTTGCTCGCGTCATTATCGGTCAGGCGGATATCATCCGCCATACGTTGATTGCCATCGTCACCGGCGGTCATGTCCTGCTTGAGGGATTGCCGGGGCTTGGCAAAACTTCGCTCGTGCGAACCTTCGCCGATGCACTCGATTTACGCTTCTCGCGCATACAGTTCACGCCCGACCTGATGCCGGCAGATATCGTCGGTACGGATATCCTCGAAGAGAATGACACCGGTAAAAGGGTGTTCCGGTTCCAGGCCGGACCGGTTTTCGCCAACCTGATACTCGCCGATGAGATCAACCGAGCCACGCCCAAGACTCAGTCCGCATTGCTGGAAGCAATGCAGGAACGCACGGTCACAGTCCTGGGCCGCACTTATCGTGTCGAGGCGCCGTTCTTTGTGCTGGCGACGCAGAACCCGATCGAACTCGAAGGCACTTACCCACTGCCGGAGGCGCAGGTCGACCGGTTCTTTTTCAAGTTGAACGTCGGATTTCCCAATACGGAAGAGCTTACGTCAATCATCGACCAGACTACCGGCGAAAAAGCCACACGCGCCCGCCGAGTTGCTGACGGCAAGACGTTGATATCCATGAACAGCTTTGTCAGGCAGGTGCCTGCATCCTCACAGGTTACCCGCTATGCGGCTGCGCTGATTGCCGCTTCGCATCCAGACAGCGACACCGCGCCGGCTGAGATCAAAAAGTATGTGCGCTTCGGCAGCAGCCCGCGCGGCGGGCAGGCGCTGTTGCTGGGCGCACGGGCGCTCGCACTGCTCAATGGCCGCTTCAATGTGGCGCTTGACGACTTGCGCGCTCTGGCGCCGGCTGCGTTGCGCCATCGCATCCTCTTGAATTTCGAAGGACAGGCCGATGGCGCCCGCACTGACGATCTGATTCACGCGCTGTTGAGGTTCGTCAAAGTTCCCGCCTGAACGTCATGATGTTGCTATTTCGTAATGACGCAAATGCACAATTTATAATGACGCACCGTGTCTGAAGAACTTAATGTTGGCGGTGCGCCACAAAACGTCGAGGAACGATTGCAGCAATCATCGTCGTCGGTCGTTAAAGAAATCCGGTCATCCAGAAGGGGGCGCAGGCTGTTAGGCCTGTTGGCTATCCTGCTTTTCATGTGCGCCATGTCGGGTATCGTCGCGGCGGCGGTGAAACTCGGCGCGCAGGCTGGCACTGCCGAATATGGTGTCCATGCAACATCGACAAGCAGCGCGCAGGTTGTCGAATGGTTTCTACGCGGCATGGACCTGCTGAAGCAGGGCAACTATCAACTGGCGGAAGCCAACTTCCAGGCAGTCCTGAAGGCTCAACCCGATAACATCGGCGTGCAGCAGTTGCTGGCTACGGCGCGTGTCGCGCAGACCCCAACAATCGTTCCCCCGACGCCCACCCCTACCCCGGTGTCGATCATCACCGACAAAGGTAAGTTGCTCGACGAAATGAAGGCCGCATCTGACCGGCAGATATGGGACACTGTTATCAATCTGGCAGATCAGTTGCGTGCACTCGACAGCAACTATGAAAGCGCCACTGTCGATGCGCTGCGCTTCAAAGCACTGGTAGCCCGCGGAACGGACCGGCTGAACAAAGGCGAACTCGAAGCAGGGCTGTATGACCTCGATCGCGCCGCCTTGATACATAATCTGGATTCTGTGACACAGTCGCAACGACAGTTGGCATCGATGTACCAGAACGCCATCAACTACCTTGGCGCCGACTGGGACAAAGCCATTGAACTGCTGAAGCAGTTATACGCCATTCAACCGCGTTACCGCGACGTCGGGCGCAGATTGCTCGAGGCCTATGTTCAGTCGGGAGATGCCTATGCCGCCATGATGGACTGGTGTCCGGCGGAGAGCCATTACGCCGGGGCCATCAGCATGGCATCCAATCCGCAACTGGAGCAGAAACGCACCGAGGCCCAGCAGAAATGTCTGACCGCCACGCCAGTCGGTATCACAGGGACGCTGGGGACAGCCACCGGCCAGGGGGCACAGGGCCTGGCTGGACGTATCATCTTTGCAGCACTAAACCCCGCATCAGGCGCTTATCAACTACAGGAATACAACGCCGCGGCCGCCACGATTAACACCATTGAAGTCGGCGGCAGCCAGCCGGCGTACCAGCGAGGTACAGGCATCGTGGCCTACTCATTCGGCAGCGTGATCCACGGATATAACAGCGGTTCGATCCTGGCAGTTTCGAATGCAGGTGGCGCATGGCCAAGTCTGTCTCCCGATGGGACACGTGTTGCCTATGCCGTCTTCCAGAGCGACAGTTGGAATATCTATATCGCTCCGGTCAACGGTTCAGCGCCACCGGCAAAGCTGATTCAGGGTTCATACCCGGTCTGGGGGCCAACGAATCGTATTGCGTTCGAAGGCTGTATAAACGGGCAATGCGGTATCTACACGGTCAATCCTGACCAGCCTGACGATCGGCAGAAAGTCACGACTTCCGCTGGCGACATCAGCATGCAATGGTCGCCGGATGGCTCACGGCTGGTATACATGACGAACTTCACCGGCAACTGGGAGATTTACACGGTAGCTCTCGCCAACGGACAATTCCGGCAGATTACCAATGGGACCGGTCTGTCGGTCGTACCGACATGGTCTCCGGATGGTTCCCGCATCGCCTTCGAGTCGAACCGCGATGGCTCATGGGGCATCTATGTCGTGGGCAGCGAAGGCGGCAATGCCCAGAAAATAATCAATATAGGCCCAAACCACCCGGCGTGGCAAAGCGAAAGGCTGGCCTGGGCTCCGTAGGATTATCCGAGTGCCGGCCTCAACCGGCACTCAGTGGGTCGTAGCTCACGTCCTGCCTCTTTACGGGTTCCCCAGATACTCCCAGTAAACATGCAGTTCCGCCAGGCCGTAACGCTGGAAGTACTCGACGCGGATATTGTGCGTTCCGGCGCTGAGTGCGATATCTCCGGTCACCGTGCGGACGGACTGCTCAACCCATTGATTCACAACCGGCGCGTCGTCCACATAGATGCGCACCCCGTCATCGGATCGCGCTACGAACCGATAGACGCCCTGGTTGAAATAGCGCGCCTGGCTGAAACGCGCCGACCACAGGCTGTTCGGGCCATTCCATACCGGCGGGTTGTATCCCCAGTTGAAGTTTATCCCGTTGAAATTTGCGATACTGAACAGGCTGCCGTTGAAATCCGTCCCGTTATAGAACTGCCCGTACCAGGGGCCAGTGGAATCTATCGGCGGGCAGTAGGCCGACAGGCATCCCTGCGGCGGCGTACCGGCGCTCGCAATACGCACAAAGGCCGCATATACTCGCGCAATGCCGCCTTGTTCGACATAGTCGATCTGGATCGTATGCACACCCGCACTGATTGGTACATCAATCCGGTTTGTCTGCCATCCTACATAGCTGTAACGATCGAGTATGACGTTGCCATCGATAACAAGCCGGATACCGTCATCGGCGTTCAGGTTGAAGCGATAGGTTCCGCCGATGAATGTAAACACCCGCGTCCAGCGCGCTGAGAAGTAGTCCGCAAATACAAGCACTGGATTCGGTGAGCCAAATCCCCAGTTGAAGTTCACTGCGACATCGTTGCGAATCAGGGCAGGTGTCCCGGATTGACCGACGTTATTCCAATATACTCCCCGCCATGTCCCATAATATGTCGGCGTTGTCGGCGTGTAGACGGGTATGCACAGTCTCTGGCCCGCATAGATACGGGTGCTGCGCAGCCCGTTGGCCGACATAATGGCACCGATGGATACGCCATACCGGTAACTGATGCGCGTCAGATTATCCCCCCAGCGGATGATGTAGTACTGACAGGTGTAGGCAGAATCATCCGTTTCAACGGAATTGGCGGCTGTTACCAGAGGTGAACCGAATGCCAGCGCTAAGAATACCGCGACCGATACCAGGATTCTACTGGCGATCTTCATGCCGGAACCGTTCATTGATAAGCCTCCTCTCATCATTATCATCCATTATGCGGCTGCTTGTAAAATCGTGTATATTGAGGCTTCGTCGGCGTTATAATCCGACACTCGCATCGATGAACTGTCTCGCAGCATTCGTCAGCTCAGTCCGGAGGACAATATGAAGAGTCGATTAGCTGCTGTATTGATTACAGCAGCTTTGTTTTTATCCGCGTGTGGAGCACAACCGGCCAAACTGCCGACGGTGACACCCCTTCCACCTATATCAACCGCATCGACAGCGGTAAAAATACAGTCCACTCCTGCCGCCAATAACGCAACGGCATCCAATGCGCAGCGACCTTTCGCCAAACTGACGCCGCAGCAGCGCACCAACATAGGCAAGGCGCCGCCGCCAATGTCGATTGATGTCACGAAGAAGTATATTGCCACCATTCACACAGCCAAAGGCAACATCGTCGTTGAGCTTGACCCCTCTGCCGCGCCCCAGACCGTGAATAACTTCGTCTACCTGGCGCAAAGCGGCTTTTACGATGGTCTGACATTCCACCGCGTCGAGCCGAACTTCGTGATCCAGGGCGGCGACCCGGCCGGCAACGGCACGAGCGGTCCCGGCTACGATGTGCCGCCGGAAATCAAGCTGGCGCATGTCGATGGCGCCATTGCCATGGCGCGCACCTCAGGCCCGGCAGCGACCACGCCAAACAGCGGCAGCCAGTTCTACATCACAATCGGCGCGCAGCCCGGCCTTGATAATCAGTACACCGTATTCGGTCGAACCATCTCAGGCCTTGATGTGGTGCGCAAAATCGCGGTTGGTGATGTGATCCAGCGCATCGACGTCACCGTTGCCGATGCATCGTCCGTGACATCGCCAACGGCAGTTCCGCCTACCCCTGTTGCGCTTGCCCCGGCCACGTGTGGGCCGTTTGTGCTGAACCTGCGCCCGGACGATCATCTCATCGGCAAGGCCGATGCGCCCGTTACGATTATCGAATATGGCGACATGCAATGTCCGGCCTGCGGCCAGCTTGCCCCGTCGATAAGATCGGCGTTCGCTCTCATCAGTGATACAGTCCGTATGGTTTTCCGGCACTTCCCGCTGGCCAGTATCCACGATAAGGCCCAGATCAGCGCACAGGCAGTTGAGGCTGCCGGCATGCAGGGCAAGTTCTGGGAGATGCACGATCTGCTGTACGCAAAACAGGCTGAATGGAGCAGTATCCCGGTGACCGACGTCGTTTCGACTTTCAGCGGATACGCGAAGAGTCTCAGCCTTGATACCGCCAGGTTTGAAACTGATATCAAGAGCAAGGCCGTGACCGACCGCATCGCCGAAGACGTCAAGACGGCGGACAAACTCCAGCTTAACGCAACACCGACCATGTTCCTGAATGGGCGCGAGATCAACCCCAGCGCGTTTACGCAACCCGACATTGCGGCTCAGATCCGCAGCTTCGCGGAAAACCTGCCTGCACCGGCGGCCAATGCCGTGAAGATAAATATCGCCAAACCGGATCAGGTGGTCGACCAGAACGCTACCTACCAACTGTCGATCAAAACCACCAGAGGCGATATACAGGCAGAACTTGATCCGAAACTGGCGCCGGTCAACGTGAACTCGGTTGTGTACCTGGCGCAGAAAGGTTACTACAACAATTCACCGGTGGCTCAAAACGTTTCGGGACTTGGACTGGTGTTATTCGGCGACCCATCAGCGGCGGGTAATCCCGGCTACTCGTGCGGAATGGAAGCGCCAAAGCCCGGCGCGTTCAGCGCAGCGGGTGTTGTGGCGCTGCTGTTCGACGGCAAGGCCAACACGGCGCAGTTTTTCATGACCTACAGCCCCACTAAGCAACTTGAATCTCAATACACTGTTATCGGGAAGGTCACCGCGGGGCTGGATGTGCTCAAGACTTTGACCGCCTACGGCAAGACGAATCCGGGCGACAAGATCACCTCAGTTACAGTGACAAAGAAAACACCGTGAGCGGCGTCGCGTTAGTCCGCTAGTCGCACTGACGTGCAGTCACAATGACACAAGGCGCATGACCACCTGCCAGCGCCTTGTGCGCATAGGTGACCATTTCCCATGTTTGTACATACCCTCACCGTGCGTTTTCGCGATCTGGATGCATTGAACCATGTCAACAACTCGGTGTACCTGACCTATCTGGAGGAAGCCCGTATCGCCTACATGACCGACCGTCAGGTCAACAGCCTGGCCGTTCCCGAGCAAGGCACTATCCTGGCGCATTGTGAGATTGATTACCGCCGACCGGCTGCGTTGGGCGACCGGCTCCGAGTGGAGCTAGCCGTCGGCGTCATACGCTTCAGTTCTTTTGAGTTCACCTACCGCGTGCTCCGTGATCGCGATAATGCATTGATTGCTCAAGCCAGAACGGTGCAGGTCTGCTACAACTACCGCCTTGGCACACCCATCCGCATTCCTTCGGCATGGATACCCGTGTTGCAGGCTGACCAGGCAGGCGTTTGATAAACTTACGCATATGACACAACAGCGCCAGCGTGCATTACTCGCGCTTGAAGATGGCACTCTCTGGAATGGGGCTGCGTTCGGCGCCATCGGCACAACCACCGGCGAAATCGTCTTCAATACGTCGATGACCGGTTACCAGGAGATACTGACGGATCCTTCTTACTGCCGGCAGATCGTCGTCATGACCACGCCGCATATTGGCAATGTGGGCGTGAACCCGGACGACGAGGAATCACGCGGCATCTGGGCGGCAGGTTTCGTCATCCGCGATCCCAGCCCGGTTGTCAGCAACTACCGCGGCGTGCAATCGCTGGAGCATTATCTACAGGAGCGTGGCGTTGTCGGAATCAGCGGCGTCAGCACAAGGGCACTGGTCAAACATGTTCGTACAGCCGGGGCGATGCGTTCGGCCTTATCGTCAGTCGAACTTGACCCGCAAAAGCTGATTGAGATTGCCACACACAGCATGGACATGAATGGCGCTGACCTGGCGCGCGAAGTGACATGTGCAGAGCGCTACCAGTGGTCGACACCCGCCACAGCGGAATGGTTGACTGAAGATGCCGCTCAACACCATGCGGGTCAAGTCGCCGCGCCATCACTGCATATCGTCGCCTATGACTTCGGTATCAAGACGAACATCCTGCGCCTGCTGGCGACGCGCGGTTGTCGAATCACGGTCATCCCGGCAACGACACCGGCCGCCGATGTGCTGGCGATGCAACCCGATGGCGTGTTCCTGTCAAACGGACCGGGCGACCCGGCGGTCTGCCATTACGCAATCGAAAGCACGCGGCAATTACTGGGTAAAGTACCTGTATTTGGCATCTGCCTGGGCCTGCAGATACTTGGGTTGGCCCTGGGCGGGACGACTTATAAGCTGAAGTTCGGCCATCGCGGCGGGAATCAGCCGGTTTCCTTCAGCGACACGTCGGCGATTGAAATCAGCAGCCACAACCACGGGTTCGCCGTCAAAGCAGGCAGCCTGCCCGCTGACGTTGAGATAACCCACGTGAACTTGAATGACGGATGTGTCGAAGGCCTGCGGGTAAAGCACCTGCATGCATTCGGTGTCCAATACCACCCGGAGGCATCACCCGGTCCCCACGACGCCGCCTACCTGTTCGATGAGTTCATCAAATCAATCATGGCCTTCAGGGTTACGATGCCGAGTCCGTGAGAGAAGTTGTCAACCAGGCATATACGTCGGCTGCCATTGTCGCTGGTAGAATAGCGCACGATTCAGTGGTCAGTTATTCTGTTACACGTGTATTGGTGTGCGGCATACGGAATCATGACACCTCGTTGCAGCGCTGGACTTGCATACAACGCAAAGCCCACGATGCAACAGCCATCAGTTAGCAGGTACAACGCTAATAAGAGCCGCTCAACTGTTACCAGCAAGTTGGCCGGCCACGCCAAGCTCATCCAGACGCACTAACACTGCCGTGAGTGCAGACCAGAGGCACGTCAGTTCGTCAAAATCGACGACCACGCCATCTCGATGTACGACAACCTCATAGATACTGCTGGACACACCTGTGTCGTGCCACTGTCTGCGTCGCCTGATCTGAATGTCCGACTGCCGTATACGACAAAACATATCGCGCAGTTCAGATGTCAGCATCTGAACAGCCAGGGCATTGTCACTTGCCACATACTGGACTTGCCTGCCTGGCTCACAGAGAAACACCTGCTTATTAAGCTGTCCAGCAGCCAGTCCCGTTTCATCAATCCTCACAGAATCATTGAGGTGGAGTTCAAATGGCACAAATGACCGGTAAAACACACGCATGCGCGTGTAGTTCACCAGACGCTTGTCCATAGATGTCAGGCAAGTGTCCACATAGGCAGGCCACCCTCGGAACTGCGCTTCAATCCGGTCGACGCGGCCCGCCGTGCCGGGGAACCATCGCCCGCCAATGGATCGGGCGAACTCCGGCCAGGCTTCGTTCTTCTTCGCAGTTTCGCTCAGCGACCTGGCCGCCAGCACAACCAGCAGCAGCACGATGCTCAGCAGACCTGTTCCGCACACAGCGAACACGATGGCTGTCGTCGTATTCATATGAGTATGAGTATCAGGATATTAACGCGGCACAGCAACCGCCAGTCGGGAAAAAGAAAAGGACACATACACTGATGCGTATGCGTCCAGCAGCAGGCGCCTGCGATGCGCCATTGTATGGAGATGCCGGGAATTGAACCCGGGTCCGAAACAAGCCCGCCGCGAATGACTACGAGCGTAGCTGCTGTTTTGTTCTCACGTTGCGCACGTCCAGCAGCGGACTTATCACAACGCCAGCTTGCGTTTTTGGCCTGCCGGCCAGCGATCAAACCGCCTACAAACCTCAGCGAGATCGCCCATTGGCTTTATTACGCCGTTAACAAATCCCACCAATGCGGGGCCTTGTACGACGCCGGGGCTATAGACCCCGGATGCTTCTCAGCGGCGCTTACGCGGCGACTGGGACAGCATTCCAGTTAATGCTCTTGGCACTTATAGTGCTGTGCGCTGTTTAACGAGAATCGCGCATCTCGGCTCGCCACCCGAGGCCAACCCATTCCGTCGAAGCCGTTGCATCCCCGTGTAGTGGGTTAATAGTACCACGATCGTGGCGCACCCTATTATAGCCATCAAAACGAGTTAAACTATTCACCTGTATAAAGCGTATCATCATGAGAGCATATTCAGGCAAGCCGTCAAGTCTTCTACTGGTTATTTTCAGTGCATTACTGAATCTGGTTCTTGTATTACCCGCCGCGGCACAAGACACTTCGCTCGCACGCATCATATTGCCGTTGCGCGGCGAGACCCTGCGCGGCAGTATAGCCATACAGGGCAGCGCGACATCGCCGCAGTTCGCCCGCTATCAGGTCATCTATGCGCCGGAGCCGGCTCTCACCGACTGGGTCGTGATCAATGCGTCCGACCAGCCTGTGCCTAATGGAACGCTGGCGGTGTGGAACACCCGGGTCATCCCGGATGGGAAATACGCAATAAAACTTCAGGTATTCAGTAACGATGGAACGGCGGTTGAGGCGGTTGTACGTGACATTACTCTGGCGAACACGACAGCAACTCCGGCGGTTGTTACGTCGACTGTGAACAGCAGTGTTACGGGTACTGCCAGCCTGTCGGGCAGCACTGGCAGTCTGCTTCCGTCGTCACTGAGCAACATCAAGATAAACGTCAGCGATATCCCGAAGGCATTTCTGAAGGGCGTGACGTACACCGCGTATGCGTTTGGCGCTCTACTGGCGTATCTCCTGCTCAAGAAAGTGGTCAGCTTCCTGCTGCGCCGGGTGTTACACAAACCCATAGACTACGGTCATTGAAATCTATGCCGCTGCCAGCATCCGCCACACACCGGCGCATCATCGCCGGACTGGGTAATCCCGGCAAGGATTACACCAGGACCCGCCACAATGTAGGCTTTAATATCGTTGACCGCCTGGCCGATAAGCACAACCTGCGGTTCAATAAAATGATGAACCGCGCCATCATCGCTAACGGCGAGATTGCGGGTGAAAAAGTCATTCTCGTCAAACCGCAGACGTTCATGAATGAAAGCGGCAGTTCCATCGGACCGATTGCAAGGTACTACAAGGTAGAGCCTCAGCACATCATGGTTGTCTACGATGAGCTGGACCTACCGGTCGCACAGCTCAGAATGCGCAAAGCGGGCAGCTCCGGCGGGCACAATGGCATGAAGTCCATCATCGCGCATCTCTCAACCGATGACTTCCCGCGCCTGCGTGTGGGAATCGGTCGGCCACCGGGCCGGATGAACCCGGTCGACTTCGTTCTTGAGCCTTTCACGAAAAGTGAGCTGGACCTGATGAATGAGGCTTATGAACGAGCGATTCAGGGGCTGGAGCGCTGGCTTGTCGATGACATTGAGAAGGTCATGAATATCGTCAACCTGAGCGATGACAAGCGCAGGAACGCTCAGGAGCGCGGTGTAGATGCAGACTGACCGCACCTGGATAGGGCTGCCTGCATACAACCTAACGAGTCCAGCGTTCGATAATCCGCTGCAATGTGCCGTCTGACTGCATTGCTTTGAGCGCATCATTCAGGTGTTGCAGCAGAAGTGGGTTGTCTTTCCGCAGCGCAATAGCGTACGGTCGGGGTTGCAGCACGCTATCCACCACATTCGTCACGCTTTGCTTGATGCGCTCTCCAGTCAGTGCGCCGGCAATCATGGCGTCGGCCCGAGAGGTCTGCAACATGGCGAATGCACTGGCGTCGTCTGGGGCTTCCAGCCTTGTCATATCGGTTAACCGGCGCTGCCAGTAACGCGCCAGCCGATCTGCGTCCGAACCCAGCACAACCACGACCCGCTTGCGCGACAGTTGCGCTGCTGTCTTGAGCGGGTTCTGCTTCAAAGAGAGCAGACGCAACCCGGCGTCAAAGTAACTTCTCGTGTAGGCAAACTCGGCAGTGCGCGACGGGTCGATTGGAACAGCGGAAATCACGACGTCGACCTGCCACAGGTGCAATGCATCGTAGAGCGAGTCATACCCGACTGGCGCGGTACCCGCTCTCAAGTTCAGCCGGCGCGCCAACTCCCGCATGACGTCGGCATCCATACCTGTCCAGCCTGTGTCATCGTACGTCGAAAAGGGCTTGATCCCCGGATCAATGCCTACCCTGATAACCCCTCGCGACAGCAGGTCATTCCACTGCTTCTCGGCCAGGCGCTGCATTTGCAGGCTGTCACAGGCGTAAACGCCTGAAAGGGCTAGAAGAATACACAGACTGGCGGCAAGGCC
>JAKALH010000476.1 GCA_021813225.1 Chloroflexota bacterium | reverse complement strand
CCCGTAGGTCGAGTCGTACTTGAACAGGTGTGCGTTGCTTTGTGCGTCAGTCAGGTCGTTGACCGCAACGACATCCAGTGTATCGGCATGCTGTTCCAGCATCGCCTTCAACACCTGCCGGCCGATACGACCGAATCCGTTGATCCCTATCTTCGTCTTAGCCATGTCAGAACTCCTTGATTGATATGTGTCTTCAAACTATCGATACATGCAGCATGACTCACTGCGCCAGCCAGTCTCCCGTGCTGTTGCTATGGTTCGCGATGCATCGGTATCTGCGATTTGCGGCGTTTCCAGCGCCACAATGGATTTTAGACCAGAATCTTTTGCCCGGGCGGTGAGGCGTCGTGTGGCAGCACTGGCGACCTGCGGGATTTGCCGACCGCTATTCCGGTATCAACGCCATGATGGTTCTGGCGAGTTTTTGCGGGTCGTGGCGCCAGGGCTGTTCACTGTCAGATACATTGGCGGTTATCACCCGTGCCGTGCCGCCCTGCAGCGATTCCTCCGCAAGCACCATGTCGACACCGCTGGGTGGCTTGAACTCCGCAGGAACTGCGTTGTTCGCGATCACCGTGTCGATAATACCGCGGCCGATGTGCTGTTCCAGCGCCTTGATATGGTCGCTCAGCGTGAATTTATCGGTTTCGCCGCGTTCGGTGGCAACATTGGCGACATAGATGCGCCGGGCGCGAGACTGCTTGATTGCCTGCGTGATGCCTGTTACCAGCAGGTTTGGCATGACACTGGTGAAAAGGCTGCCCGGTCCGATGACCACGGCATCCGCATCGAGTATCGCGCGAACGGCATCGGGGAACGCCTGCGGGTCGTGCGGTTCCAGCCATACCCGCTCAATCGGATAACCAGTCTTGCCGATTGATGATTCCCCGCGCACAGCGGTGCGCGCCGGGTCAGCGCTCACTCCGCTGGTCGGCGGGGTCAGCTCGCGCAGTTCGGCACAGAGTGTGACATCCTGAAGCGTACTCGGCACGATGCGGCCCTTGATTGCCATCACCTTGCTGGACTCGACAACCGCACGCTCAAAGCTGCCGGTTAATTCCGCCATGGCGGCAATGAACAGATTGCCGAATGAGTGGCCGCTCAGCCCATTCCCGCCGCCAAATCGATATTGAAACAGTTGGGTCACCAGAGATTCGTCATCCGCCAGAGCGGCAATGCACATGCGGAAATCGCCAGGCGGCAATACGCCCAGTTCGCGCCTTAACCGGCCCGAACTGCCGCCGTCATCCGCGACTGTGACAATGGCCGTGATGTTGGTCGTGTACTGTTTCAATCCGCGCAACAATACTGATAAGCCGTGGCCGCCGCCGATGGCGACGATTTTTGGCTTACCGACCGCAATGTGTTGTTCCCACAACTTGTCCAGGATCGGGCGGCTGTCATTTCCCTGTGCCGTGCGAATGATTGAGCGGTAAAAAAACGTGAAGCCGACCAGGAATGCGATCAGTCCAGCGCCACCGACCAGAATGGCGCGAATCCAGCGATCAAGAAACTGCAACGTCAGGTAGTAGAAAAAATCGGGCACTTCGACCTGGCGGTAGATCTGCACCTGCACGTAGCCGATTCCGAGGCCAATCAATGCCATGCCGGCGATCATCAATACCAGCCAGCGTTTTATCCCTAATCCTGGGATGAACCAGCGCAACAATTGCCTGTCGACATTCACCAGATTTTTTCTCATGATTCATCAGCTACGAAAGCAGGTGTCAATTCGGCAGCAATAATCAGTTCCACCAATTAACTATTGTACCTGGGTCATACCCAGGGCGGATGCGGGCGTTAATACCCGGATGCTGCAAAGAGGGTCTGCAGCAGCTTTGCGCGGTCTGTCTCGCTCATCGGCTCAGGTCTTGAGTAATCGACGATAAAAGCAGTCCTCAGGTCAGTTCCCAGATACCTGCCATTATAGAAGATATGCCGGTCGACGAAAGTCTGATGAGTGCCGATTCCTGCCTGGTCGCCGAAGAATAAGTTGCCGACACCGTAATGGATGAATCCCGCGCGACTGACATCAAAGCCTTGCACCCAGTGTCCCTGGCTGCCGTTCACAACGACGGCGCCGGCATCGCGCAGCGCCTTGAAGTCCTGCTCCTGCTGCAGGGCGGGCTCATAGGTGTAATACTCCTGATACTGCAACGTGGCTATCACCAGGTAGCCCTGCTCTGTAAGCGTGTGAATCGCAGGAGTGATGAGGTCAAGGGAGTGGGGATTTTCAGAGCCACATAGCGCCGATCCTGGCAGATCATTCGTGGGTGTTGCCCAGTCTGCGCCGAACCAGTTACAGCCAACAAATGCCAGCCGATTGCCGGCAATGGTCATCGTCACAGGTTGTTGGCTTTCCGTGTAGGTGCGTCCGCCGGCAAAATGCTTCCAGCCAAGATCGTCATACATCTGGATGGTTGACGAAAGGTAGTCAGTTCCTTTGTCCCACAGGTGATTGCCTGATAATTCGATGAGGTTGGCGCCAACGTACTTCAGCAGGTCGATGTATTTGGGGTTGGAACACATACTCACACCATCGTTGAAGGTGGGATAGGGGCAATGGTCCCAGAATGACACCTCGTTGCTGATGTGGCGCACATCAGCAGTCAATAACCAGTCGCGTATGGCTTCTCCCGGATAGGTGATGCCTTTCCGCTCCATCTGAACGGCGGTGCCGCGCACCATGGCCGTGGTGCCGGTCATCGCCACGATCGCCATTTTCGTGATATCGCGATTATTGCTGGTCGGGAGCTGGGTGGCCAGCGCCAGATCTCTGGCATTGCGTACATGGGCATGGACGTATAGAGTCAACGGGTATCGCGCCGCATCCATCTGTTTGTCGAACAGGTTCAATCCATCGAGCCAGATCAGCTTCCACTCAGGTTCCAGCCTGTCGAACGGTAGAACCGCGAACGAACCCGGCCTTGCCGCCCAGGTTGCTGTAACAAGGGTGCCGGCCTGCACTAATCGGATTGGGGCAGCGCGGCTGGGTTCACCGAGCAGTAACACGAGGCCGGCGCGGGTCGCCGCGTCCGTATACAGG
>JAKALH010000475.1 GCA_021813225.1 Chloroflexota bacterium | reverse complement strand
ACGCTATCCCATTTAATGGGATAGCGTTGTTGACATTGTTAATGCTGACATGCCGTCTGTCAACCACTCGGAACGGGTATTAGTCGCCACCCTGGGCGGCAAACCGCAGATTGTGACCTTCGCGCTCGATTATCTGCTGGCGCGCGGTCACAGCATCGGGCACGTCTACGCGGTGCACCTGGCGGAGAAAGACGCGCGCATCCAGCGCTCGCTGGATCTTCTGGAGACGGAGATCCGCGCGCGCTACCGGGCGCCGCGCATCCAGTTCAGCCGGGTGCCCGTGCGGGCCCATCGCTACGACGCGGTGAAAGGCGCACCGCTGGCGCTGGGGGGCGTCGTCGAACGCATCGACGATCCCGAGGCGGCCGACGCCATCTGGCTGACGATGCACCGCCTGGTCAGCACGTTGAAGAGCGGAGGCGCATACATCGATCTGTGCGTGACCGGCGGGCCGCGGCTGATCGGCCTGCTGGCGATGTCGGCGGCGACGCTGCTGTTCACGCCGCAGGATCATTGCTGGCATCTGTACACGCCGGCGGACGTGCGCCAGCAGGCCGGCGACGGAAACTTTCTGCACGCGCCCGAGCCGGATGGCAGCACGGACAATGAACGTACGCACCTGGTCGCCGTTCCGCTCATCCCGTTGGGGGTGCTGTTCCCGAATCTGCAATCGGCCATGTACCTGTCCCCGCAGGAGATCATCGCCCAGCACACGCGGCAACTGTCGGACATGGAAATGGAGCATTGCCGCAGCGTGGCGCGCCAGGCGACGAATGCCGAGTATCGCGTGCTGCGCGCCTTCGCACGATTGGAGGGGAGCGTCAGCGTCGCCGCAATAGCCGCGGCGTTGCATGTCTCGCCCAATACCGTCAGAACACATAACGGCAAAGTCCTGGGATACTGCCGCAACGAATGGGAGTTGCCCGAGAAACCGCTGTTGACGTATCACTTTGTGCGCGAGAAGTTCGGGGGTCTGCCCGAACGATTCTGGGATGAAGCCGACAGCCGCCATCGTGACTGAGAGCGTAGCCGGCGCGCGCCGGGCGTACATCGGCTGGACCGATGAAGTGTTTCACAGGGAGCGCTGAAGCCGTCAGCGGCGCCGGCGCGTAGACTGTCATAGGAGGAACACGTGGAACTGATGGACAGACAGGTCGATCATCTGATATTGCTGGTGGGAGGCAATCCGCTGCCGAATGCGGTGGCGGGGAGGGTGCTGGTCAAGCCCGGCGGCGCCATATCGTTAATCTACTCGCAGGATACCAGCGCCGTGGCAGAGCGGCTGCGCAATTGGCTAGGTAACGATTATCACTACCCGTACACTGATGCGGTGGATGAATCGTTCGCCAGCTCGATCATGGCGGAAGTCAGGCGCGCGCTCGATAAGCAACCCGATGCAGCGAGTGTGGGGCTGAACTATACCGGCGGAACCAAGGCGATGGCGGTGCACGCCTACAGGGGTGTAGAGCGGTGGGCAGAAGAACACCAGCGTGCAGTTTCGTGTTCCTATCTGGATGCCCGTACCCATCAGATGGTGTTCGATGCGCCGCCGGGCAAAGAGTATATCGGCGACACGCTCAAGCTCAGGCTGCAGGACCTGCTGGACCTGCATGGCTGGGAACTGCAGAATAAGCCACACGAACACCCGATTCTTCCGAAGACGGCACACGCACTGGCACAGGTGCATACCACTCATGGGGATGATCAAGCGATAACACGATATATAGCCTGGAAGGGACGGGAGCTTGATAAAGCCCGCAAAGAGGGCAAACGGGAGTGGCTTAAAGAGACCAAGCTGAAGACAATCAAACTGGCCTGGCCGGACGACCCTGCGCTGGATGAAGTGACGCAGACATTGAAGGCCGAATTGCATCAAGAGCATAGCCCGGAGCTGGATATCGGTTCTGCTGTGCAGGTCACTAAATTGAGCGCCGAAGGTTTTTTGACCTGGCTGGATGGCAGTTGGCTGGAGCACCGCGTGCTGGATGCATTGGGCCATCTGTCAAATGGCCTGCAACCGAATCATATTCAGAGCGAGACACCAGAGAGCTTTGTCAGTGTAATTACCAGGAACCCGCAGTTTGAATTCGATGTCGCGGCCGTATTCGGGTATCAGTTGTTTGCTTTCTCGTGTACCACGGATACAAGCAAGCCTATAGTGAAACAAAAACTCTTTGAGTGTGTATTGCGCGCCAGGCAGTTGGGCGGGGATCAGGCGTGCGCGGCGTTAGTTTGCCCATACAAGGACCCTGATGAACTGCAGAGCGAATTGCGTCAACAGATCGATTTCCACGAGCAACTGAAAGTGTTTGGCGCAAGCCACCTCGCAGATCTTGAGGCGCACCTGTCTCAATGGATTGAAGAACAGCATACAAACAGGAGAGGATGATGAGTGAATACTGGCTCGTTGTCGTCGATACGACGCAGATACAGGCCTACATCTTCGGCAGCAACCGTCTGGCGGAGAACATCGGCGCTTCCTGGCTGGTGAAACAGGCTACCGGCGCCTGGGCGCTCGAAGCGGTGAAAGGGGTGGCGCCGCATCACAACATCCGTGATGCACAGACGGGCCAGCTAGATGACGCGGTGCGCATCGAAAATGACGGCGTCGACGCAGAGGCCATCTATGCTGCCGGCGGAAATGTTCTGGCGCTCTTCGCCGCCGAATCGATGGCGCGCGGTTTCATCAGAACGCTTTCCCGCAAGGTGTTGTTGGAAGCGCCGGGGCTGCAGTTGCTGTTCGCGCTGGAGCATTTCGATTGGGATGCCAAGCCGGCTCAGTTGTTTGACACCGTGCAGAAAGCATTTCAAAGTCTAGAGGTGCAGAAAAACACGCGCCCGCGCGATGCCTCTTTGTTGGGGCTGGGCGTGACGATGGCCTGCCAGTCCACTGGCTTGCCCGCAAATGCCATACACAAGTATGACGGTGAAGAGGCGCGCCCCGCCTCTGCTGAAATACTGGCCAAAATGTCCTCGGCTGACGCATCGCATAAAAATCTGCGGTCAACTTTCCAGGATGCAATCGGGAGCGAATACGATTTCCCGCGAGAAT
>JAKALH010000474.1 GCA_021813225.1 Chloroflexota bacterium | reverse complement strand
GCGGTTTCGCGCGGCCAGGCGCTGCACGGCCCGCATGCCCACGGCGTGCTGCAGCGCGGCCGTTTCCGGCTGCGACAGGCTGCCGATGTCGGCGGCTGCGCGCTGCGCGAGGCGCATAGCTGGCGCCAGCACCGGCTGTACTTCAATCTGGTTGAGTTCCGCCTTCTGCGCGGCGGCGTTCCTGCGCGAGGAACCCGCTTCTTTCTGAGGAGCCTGTTGCGCACCCGTCTTCATGACAACCACACCGCCTTTTGATCCGCCTGAACCAGCATGCACCGTTCACACCAGTAGACCGCAGGGACAATCGGTAATAACCAATGGCCCTGGCAGTGGAAGTAGTCTGCCCCATATCGTCCCGAGCCAGCGGGCCGGGAGCGATGCCCCATTGTACGCTGGATTGGCGCGACGTGCGCACAGCCGTAATCAGTTCGGCGAGGGACCGGCGATGTAGAGACGCGAATCCGTACGCCGGTGTCGCAGGCCGTTCGCCCCATTGACCAGCAGGGCCTCCAGCTTGGCGATGCCGCGCCGGTAGGCGCAGGCCGCCTCGGCGGCGATGGCGTGCGTCCGGCAGCTCCACAGGCTGATGACGGTGAGTGTGTGGCTGGCGTACTGCGGCAGCAGGCACAGGTTGATGAAACCCTCGTGCGACTTCAGCGCCGGGACGACCTCGGCGCGCAGCAGCGCTAACACCTGCTCCACCATTCCGGGCCGCACATAGATCGTCGTAGCGTTCTCGAACATGGACATTCCTCCTGTGGAATACACCGGAATCCGGAACCCCGCGACGGAAACGGTGCCTATAATAGCGTAGGTGCGCGCTCGCCGCCTGCCCGATTTTGCGTTGGCAGCAACTCTAAAAATGGTTGAGTGAGGTCAGTCGGGCGCCGGTTCAAGCTGTGCGAGCATGAAAGCCAGCAAGTCGTCCCAGTTGGCGAAGAACAGATAGCGCGTCAAGGCGCGCAGGTCGTCGAAGAGGGTCTGGCGCGTGGCCAACTGGGCGCGCACCTGCTGGTAGACCTGGTCGCACAACGGGAGCACGGTGTGCGTCAGGAAGGCCTGCAGCATCAGCAAAACTAACACGGTGGACAGGTGCTTCTTCCCGTGCCCGAAGGTCAGCGGCATGGCCATGGCTCATGCTCCCGTCTCATCATGGCCGCGACATACCACAGTTTCTCCGGCTATATTTAGAATTGCTGTTGCGCCCTGTGCCGGCCCGTATGGTATTAAGATAATCCGGCATGACTTCGGCATTGCAGAAGCACCTGCGCGCCTACCGCGCGCACATCTGGCGGACGGCCCCCGACCGGCGTATTGCCAGCATCGAGCAAGCCGTGCGGTTCGTGGACGAGCGCGGCTTTATCTTCTTCTGGCCGATCAAGGATATGCCCTTGCCCAGCCTGTGGGCGGCGGTCGCCGGCGATCGCCCGGTGGCCGACGCGCACGACGACCCCGGCCACGCCACATGGGGCTGGAAGGATTCGCTGCTGGGCAAGCGCCGCTGGTATTACGCCAAGGTGCTGCGCAGGAAGTCCACGCTGATTTCCCTCGCCATAGCGCCGTACTTCTACGCGCTGTCCGAAAACTTCGGCTCGCCGGAGGAGGACTATCTGCTGCAATACGAGCAGGGTCTGCTGAGCCTGGACGCCAAAGCCGTCTACGAGGCGCTGCTGCGCGAAGGGCCGCTGCACACTGTGCAACTGCGCCGCGCCGCTGGCATGGCCGGCAGCGATAGCGGTTACCGCTTCAACCGCGCCCTGCTGGAACTGGAGTCCGACTTCAAGGCGCTGCCCGTCGGGGTTGCCCAGGCCGGCGCATGGCGTTACGCCTTCATCGAAGATATCGTGGCGCGCCACTATCCCGACCTGCCGCAGCAGGCGCGCACCATCGGCCAGAGCGAGGCGCGCCGCAAACTCGCCGAGTTGTACCTGCGTTCGGTCGGCGTCGCGCGCGTGCAGGAGCTGGTAAAGCTGTTTGGCTGGAAAACCGCCGCCGCCGAGCGCGCGCTGTGCGAACTGGCCGACGGGGGGATTGTGCGGCGCGGCATAGCGATGCCCGACCAGCCCGGCGACTGGGCCGTCATTGCCGAACTGACCTGACGCACCGGATCTCAGCGGCGTCTGACCAGCGCCTGAATGCCGTCGCCCGGGGCATTGGCGTATGGAAAACCAACTCCACTACCGTCGGGACGTGTGTTTGCAGGAGGGCCATTGTGGCCTGCGCTTACCCCAACTGGCCCACGTCTTTGCCATCCTGAACAACTGGGTGCTGGGTCTATTTGCCCGTGCGGGCGGGGGCAACTTCGCTGCTGCGCAGCGACACTTCAATGCCCGCCCCGAGGACGCCCTGCCGCTCATCATGCGCGTCCGAGCGACTTTCGAATGGCCGTGACATCAGTTGCAGCCCGCTCACTTGGCTGCATTACGTGAGTTATAATTGAAATCCAACACATCGCCAATTACAAGTGATCTTGACCGAAGCTGGTTTGGCCGGCCGAGATTGGGCGATCCTGATCAGCACGCTTGAAGGAGTGGCATGGAAAACCGGACACTTACCATAACCGGGGCCGCTCAGGTGTTTGCGCGGGACCTCAACGCATTCGCTGTTCGCGTTTTGGAGCCTTTGTTGGTAGAAGATGAAGCCTGCGTCATCCCGGCCTGGGGAAAAGTGATAAAGGATAATTTGAAGGAGGGGAACTCATGAGACGCATCGGATTGCCGATTCTGATCCTCGTGCTTGGTTTAACCGCCTGCAATTCGCCGCCGAGCAACGCTTCCCCGACGCCTTCAGAGATCGCCACCCAACCCATCTTGCAGAACCCTGCTTCGCCAACCCCTGGGGCCGTCCTACCCCAGACCCAGGCGCCCACGGAAACCCCATCGCCGACTCAAATCCCAACCCCATCGCCGAATCGAACCCAAACCCCAACGCTTCCACCCACACCTATCCTGACGCCCACCGGAGCGCCGGCCTTTGATATCACGAAACGGACGGGACAACCGCCTACCGATAATCAATCTGATTACCTTAAATGGATGCAAGCTAACACCACCGAG
>JAKALH010000473.1 GCA_021813225.1 Chloroflexota bacterium | reverse complement strand
CCCAGGCTCTGGCGCCGCGTCCCCCCCTTCTTCACCTGCTGACGGCATAGCCATTTGTACGCGGCACGCATCGCGCATCCGTGACCTGCGGAAGTTGACAACCGCCGCCCGCCACCCTACACTGCCTGCATACCAACCGACAGGGAGGAAACATGGCGTTCAACATCAAAAAGCGCGGCAAGCTGACCTACTACTACGAGGGCGATGCGCCCGTGCTGTCCAGCCTGGTGACGGAAACGCAGCCCGACGGCGATCTGCGCATCCATTTCGCCGGTCTCACCGGCGGCTACTCGGCGAAAGGGGTGCTGGGGCTGGATGAACTGGTAACGATGGATCCCGAGCGCGAAATTCCGCTGGTGTTCGAATGCTGGGAGAAGTGGCTGCGCGATGCCGGCATCTGCCAGTCGCTGCGCGAGGTGGACTTCATCGAGATGCACGTGTTCGGCTGCCAGCCCAAGCATCCCAACCCGCTGTCCGACCCCGCCGGCTACCAGCAGGAGATTGAGCGCCTGCGCGCCGCATATGGCAAAGCCTACCGCAACTGGTGGGCCGCCCATTGCCCCGATAACGGCCTGCCGTGCCGCTTCACCGTGCACGTCGTCGACGTGCCGGACCGCGCGGCATCATACGAGTTCTACAGTGTCGGCCTGCTGCAACGCGCGCATTGAGTGCGCGGCCAACAACTCCGAGTTTCCGTCAGAACCCGGAGTTGCAGCATACGCTTGTGTTCCTGCGCTACTGACTGATAATCGGCGCAGGAAACCATGGAACACTACGACTACGCACGGCTGACGGCGACATCCTTCGGCATCGATATCAACATCACCGACGACGCGGAACTGAAGGCGCTGATGACCGAGTTGAATAAGCTGCACCCACAGATGAGCGTGTCCAACATCGACCGGTTGCCCGGCGGCGAATTATTCTACTGTCGCATCAAGGAGCTGGGCGGCAGGGACAGCGCCTATCTGTGGTGGATTGTGAAGTACCTGTGCCGGCGCGGCTGGGAGCCGCTGGGCGCAGTATCTGTCACGGCGCAGGGTGTGTGGGAGCAGTTGCGCAGGAAGACGAGTGACTGAAGAATGAGAAAACCGCCGCCCCGGGTGAGCACGCAACCCGCCAGACGCAGCGCCGCTTCAGCGGCCGGTCTGCTGCCGCCGCATCGGCGCGCGCGGGCGCGGCGCCTGGAGAGCGAACAGACACTGCTGCGCTCGCTCATCGATAACGTGACGGACACCCTGTATGCCAAAGACCTGCAGGGCCGTTTCATCGTCCTCAATCGCGCAGCGGCCGAACTGGTGGCGATGTCGCCGGATCAGGTGGTGGGCAAGACCGACTTCGACCTGTTCGCCAGCGAGGTGGCCCGGCAGTACCGCGACGACGAACTGAGGGTGATCGACAGCGGGCAGGCGTTGAGAGAGCGCATCGAAGTGGTGCCCGACGCGGACGGGGAACGGCACTGGTATTCCAGCACCAAGAGTCCGCTGCGGGGCGCCGATGGCCGCATCCGCGGCATCGTGGGCACCGGCCGCGACATCACCGAGCGCAAGCGCACCGAAGAGGCGCTGCGCGAAAGCGAGTTGCGTTTCCGCGCGCTGTTCGATTCCATGAACGAGGGCGTGGCGCTGCACCGGCTGGTCTACGACGGCGACGGCGTCGCCGTCAATTACGAAATTCTCGATGTCAACCCGCAGTTCGAGGCCATCCTGGGGCTGAGGCGCGCGGACGTGCTGAACCGGCTGGCTACCGATGTTTACGGTGTGGCGCAGGCCCCCTACCTGGCCGAGTACGCTGGCGTGGCGAAGCAGGGCACGCCGCATACCTTCGAAGTGTATTTCGAGCCGATGCGCCGGCACTTCTACATCTCCGCATGCGGCCTCGGCGACGGACGCTTCGCTACGATCTTCATCGACATCACCGCGCGCAAACAGGCTGATGCGGCCCTGCACTTCACGCAGTTCGCCGTCGACCGCTCCGCCATCGCCACCCTTTGGCTGCACGATGATGGCCGCGTGTTTTACGCCAATCAGGCCGCCTCGCGCATCCTGGGCTACTCCAATGCCGAACTGCTTGCCATGACGGCCTTCGACATCGACCCGCACGTCTCGCCCGAAGAATGGCGCCGCAGCTTCGCCGTCCTGTGCGAGCATGGCTCGATGCAGTTCGAGTCGATGTATCGCGCCAAAGACGGCGCGCTGATTCCCGTCGAAGTATCGGCCAACTACGTCGAGTACGACGGGCGAGCCTACAACTGCACCTTCGCGCGCGACATCACACGGCGGCGGCGCGTCACTGAGGCATTGAGCCAGAGCGAGGCGCAGTATCGCCTGGTGACGCAGAACGTCCGCGATGTCATCTGGACGATGGACGCAGACTATCGCTACACCTATATCAGCCCGTCCATCCGTTATCTGCGCGGCATCGAGCCTGAGGAGGCGCTGCGGGAAAATTTTCTGGATTCGCTGGCGCCGGAATCGCTGGCTGTGGTTGCGCGCACGATGGCGCAGATCGCGGAAGATATCGCGCGCGGCTCCACGGACAACGCCTATGCCATCGAAGTGCAGCAGAAGCGCAAGGACGGCTCGCTGGTGTGGGTGGAAATTCTGGTGCAGCGCATGCTGGATGCCTGCGGCAACTGGATTGGTTTCTCGGGCGTTTCGCGGGATATCGGCGCGCGCCGCCAGGCCGACGAAAACCTGCGCTACATGAGCGCGCACGATGCGTTGACCGGCCTGTATAACCGCGCCTACTTCGAAGCGCAACTGGCGCGCATCGATGCGGAGCAGCGTTTCCCGGTCAGCGTCATCATGGCGGATGTCGACGGGATGAAGCGTGTAAACGACACGCAGGGGCACGCCGCCGGCGACGCACTGCTGCGCCGGAGCGCGCGCACACTGAAGGAAGCGCTGGCGGAGCCGGCGGTGGTCGCACGCTTCGGCGGCGACGAGTTTGCGGTGCTGTTGCCCGGCGCAGGCGAGGCTGCGGGTCAGGCTGCTCTGGCGCGCGTGCGCGCCGCAGTGGGTCGCCACAACGCCGAGCGGCTGCGCAACGGAGAG
>JAKALH010000472.1 GCA_021813225.1 Chloroflexota bacterium | reverse complement strand
CTCGGCATAGGTGAGCGCCATGAAGGCGACGGCGCACACGCCGCTGATCACGAACGCCGCGATGAACATGACGACGACATCGGACAGCGCGCCTGCGCCCAGCAGGCTCGTGATCAGCCTGGCGATGGCATCCCCGACAATCTTCAGGATGTTATTGATAACCTCAAAGACTGACATGTGCACTCCAGTTTCCGCCCTGCCGGCGCCGCGATTCGCAAGCCGCACCGCGGCAGGTCCATATGACAAAAACAACCCCGCACAACTGTACGAGGTTCTGGAAATCCGGCGAGAGAGCGGCACTCAGTCCCATTGCAGCACCCCTTTGCGCCACGCATACAACAGCGCGCCCAGCAGGGTCAGGACGAACAGCGCGAGAACGCCGACGGCATACAGGGGCAGCGAGTTATAGGCGACGGCGAACGGAAAAAGAAAGACGCCGCCGACATCGAACAGGACGAAGATCAGGGCGAAAATATAGTACTGCGCGCGGAACTGTACCCATGCGTCGCCGACTGTCTCCATGCCGCATTCGTAAGTTTCCAGTTTGGCTTTGCTGGGCTTCTTCGGTCGCAGTAATGCGGCTCCAACCAGGGCGACACCCATCATCAGGACGGCGGCTACCATCATCACCGCAACAAAAGTAAAATCCGTTCTCATCCCTGCCACCTCTCAAGCAACACCCTCGTCTCATGCATAGAGCCTGCGGCCACAAACAAGGGGTTGTTTGCGACGAACTTCACAAACAGGCGGATTATAGCGGATGCGGATATTGCGTGCAAGGAAAACCCGCCCGCACCGACGGCGGCGGCAGTCAGGGGATCGCTTCCTGCGTCCACGGCAGCGCGTCCACCGTCACGCCGCCCACCGCCAGTTCCCAGTGCAGGTGCGGCCCTTCGCTGCGCCCGGTGTTGCCGGAGAAGCCGATCGGTTCGCCTGCGTCCACCATCTGCCCGACCTTGACGAGCGTTCTCGACAGATGGCAGTACATGGTGAATACGCCCCGCCCGTGGTCGATGATGATGGCTGTGCCGCGTACCTTGAAGTTCTGCACCGCCGCCACACGGCCGGGCGCAGCGGCATGTACCGGCGTCCCGACCGGAGCCAGCAGGTCGGTGCCGCTGTGGTAGGTGTGCAGGATGCCGCCGTTGAAGCTGCGCCGCGCGCCGTAGTACGACACGATGCGCGAGCCTCGCACGGGCAGTTGCAGCGGGCCCCGCCAGTACTGCGTGGGCGTCCACTGGCTCTCGATCTCCTGCAGCTGGTCGGCTTCGTCCAGGTTCACCTGCGGGTCGAGCAGGGGCACCAGGCGCGGGATGATGGTCAGGTTTTCATAGCCAAAACCGCCCCCGGCAATCTGAATGCGCCCGCTGACTTCGGAAGTCGCGCCGGACGCGGCAATGGCGTGCAGCGTCATGGAGTACACGCCGGGTTCCTGCAGCGCGCCCACACCGGTCAGCGCCACATAGGCGCCGTCCCGCGCGACAAAGCGCAGCGTGCGGCCGGCGAACGTGCCGGCAATGGCGGCCAGATTGTCCGAGGCCGTCACCCGCACAGAGACGATATCGCCCTGGCGGGGCACAGCCGGCGAAACCACGATGCTGTTGAACGGCTCCGGCAGATTGGTGGTGACGCTGGATTGCGGGATGCGCAGGAGCTGGCCGACGATCAGGCAGTCCGCGCAGGCCAGCTTGTTGGTCTCGCGCAGCAGGTAGGGGGAGATGCCGTACTGCGCCGCCAGGCTGGTGAGGGTCTCGCCGCTGGCTACGCGGTGCAGCCGGATATGCTCCGATATCGGCGCCGGCAGGTTGACCTTCTGCCCCGCCACCAGCAGGTAGGGCTGCGTCAGGTCGTTGCGCTGCGCCAGGTCGCTGACCAGGAACCCCGACTGCGCCGCCAGCGACGACAGCGATTCGCCCACGGCGACAACGTGCACCAGCGGATTGCCCGACGACAGCGGCACCCGCGATGGCGTGGGCGCTGGCGTGGCAACCACCTCGATTGTGGCCTGGTACGGGTCCGCCGTCGGCGATGGTTTCTGGGCCTGCGCCCGGTTCATCCCCAGAAAATGTAGGCTCAGCAACAGGCCGGGCAGGACGACCAGCCAGGCCCATCTGCGATTTTTGCTTGCAATCACTTACACGCGCTCCCAATAACGCTCGCCGCCAGTGCTGGCGATATATTCTCTCACCATAGCCGGCATGGCCTGCGCATCGCCAAACACGGCGGATAGCTGGGAGTTATAACACGCGACGGCGGCAACACGCGCCTCGGCCTCCTCCGGCGTCAGTTCAACCAGCGTCGAACGCCAGGCGTCCGGGTTCTGCAGCGCGCGCGCAATGGCCGCGGGGTCCTTTTGCGCGTAGGGGTAATCCTCGTAGTAAGCGACCTGCCCTGCGCTGCACAACTGCTCCGCGGCATGCCGGACGATGATATGGTCGACATGGCCCCCTGCGCTGAGCGGGCAGAAAATACGCTGCGGGGCCAGCGTCTGCAGCAGTTGATCCAGCCGGTCGAGCAATGCCGGATACTGGTATTGCCAGTCCACCGGATGCACCGCGCCTGCCATGAAATCCTTGCCTTCATACAGCGGCTGGTCGGATTCGTCGCAGCGGTAGATCGCGTCCAGCAGGCCCATGTGGACATAGGCCGCTTTGAGCCGAGCCGCGGCGCGGTCGTCTTCCAGGCAGCGCAACTGGTAGGGGGTGTCGCCCAGTTGCCACTGCCGATGCTCATTCAGCGCGGCGGGCGAGAGCGGCAGCCCGCGCGGCAGGTCCGCCGTGCAGACCGAGGCGACGACGATTTCTTCGCCCGCGCCGGTCAGCCGGTGGACATAGCCCCCGCACGACAGCGCGACATCGTCCAGATGCGGTGAGATAAACAATTGCGTCAATGCGTCTCAGTTTCGGATGATAATTAATGATGAGTATGCCGAGGTCAGCCCGATGACCGGTGTATTGTACCGCGGCCCGTGATTCCGTCATAGTTCATTCGGCTCCAGCGTGAAGGTGAGAGGGTAGTCCTCCAGGCGCGCCGCGAAATGCGCCTTGGCGACCAGCGT
>JAKALH010000471.1 GCA_021813225.1 Chloroflexota bacterium | reverse complement strand
TCCATCCGGAGCCGTCGTCATTGACGCCAGCGAGCGCACGATAGTGCCCGGATTCGTCGATATTCATGTGCACGGCGCCATGAACTACGACACGATGGACGCCACGCCGCAGGCGCTCGATGTCATGTCAAGCTTCTTTGCGGCACACGGCGTTACCAGCTTTGTCCCCACGACGATGACCGCGGCGCGCGCCGAAATCGACGCCGCGCTGGATAACATCAAAGCCGCCATGGCGCGCGGGACGCCCGGCGCGCAGATTCTTGGCACGCACATCGAAGGGCCGTATCTGAACGTCAAACAATGTGGCGCGCAGTTGCCTGACCTGATCCGGCCTGCGCAGCGTGACGAGTACTGCCGCTGGTTTGACAGCGGCATCGCGCGACTGATCACGATTGCGCCGGAAATTGCGGCAAACGCCGGCCTGATCGACGACGCCCTGCAGGCCAATATCGCCATCGCAATCGGCCACAGCGATGCCGACTATGCCACGGCGCAGCGCTGTTTCGCGCGCGGCGTCACGCAGGCGACGCATACGTTCAACGGCATGCGCGGATTGCACCATCGCGAACCCGGCACGGCAGGGGCTGTGCTGGCGAACGACGATGTCGTCGCACAACTGATCGCGGACAACGTACACGTCCATCCAGCGGTCATGAACATCATCTACAGATGCAAGACGCCGGCTCGGCTGGCACTGATAACGGACGCCATGGAAGCCGTGGGCCTGGGCGACGGCACCTATCGCCTGGGGCCGCAGCATATCACAGTGCGCGACGGACAGGCGCGCACCGCCAGCGGCAGCCTGGCTGGTTCAACCCTCACTCTCGATATGGCATTGCGCAACATCATGGCGGCGACCCGTTGCAGCCTGAACGATGCGGTAATGATGTGCAGCCTGACGCCGGCGACCTCGATCAAACTGGGGAAGCGTAAAGGCAATCTGGCACCCGGATATGACGCAGACATCGCCATACTGGACGACCACTTGATGGTCCAGACAACCATCGTCGGCGGCAGGGTGGTCTATGGACGTGCATAAGGGTTACAGTGAGCCGGAAGCAGCCAGGTCTTCCAGCCTGATCCAGGCGTGCAGGTTGCGCGGGCTGTCGCAGTTCAGGCCTTTGCGCATGGCCTGATGGTAAGCCAGCAGGTGCAGCACCGGCATGTAGTACACCAGCCCGGCCACTTCCGAATAACCCGCCGGCAACTGAACCGTTGAATAGCGCAATGCGCCTGTGGGTACCTGATCGGGTTGTATGGCGATCACCGCGCCGCCCATGGCGGCCATCTCGCTCAGCACGCGCGTTTCCGCCGCGCTGGCCTGCTGAGATACCAGCCCTACAACCAGTGTGCCTGCGTCGATCATCGATTGCGGGCCGTGGCGGAACTCCATGAAGTGGAACGGTTCGGAGTTGCTGAGGGACATTTCCTTCATCTTCAACGAACCCTCGTGCGCCAGGCCATGACGCAAGCCTGAACCCAGGAAGAACATGCGGTCGTATCCATGACCGATCAACTGTGCGATGGGCGCATCAATGCGCTGCAGATAGGCATCGCCCTGGCCGGCGACCGTCTGCAACTCGGCAATCAGGTCGGGCCTCCCGGCCGCCAGTGCTACCGCGGCGAGTGTCGCGACCAGCATGGCTGCAAACGAGCGCGTCTGCGCTACGCTTTGCTCAGCGGCATCTGGTATGTACACGGTCTCGTCGCTGATTCGGCTGAGTGTCGTGTGCTCGGTAACGGTGATGGCAACGACCGGGCAACCGCGCTGCTCTTTCAGAAGCTTACAGGCGGCGACCAGTTCCGAGGTCTCTCCGCTGCGACTTACGGCGATGACAAGCGGCGCTGCCGCGCCGGGCAGAACATTCGGTATGTTATACAGCACTTCCGATGCTGGAGCAGCAAGCGCCCACCTGCCGGTAAGCTCCCGGAAAGTTGCAGCAGCGCTGAGGTTGAGGTAGTAAGGTGAACCGCATCCCACAAACAATACAGGTCGATCCGCGTTGCGCTGGAAAATCGCCTGCAGCGCAATCTGGTGCCTCGCCACAGCGTCAATGGCTGCCTGCCAACTGCGCGGCTGGCTCATGATTTCGGCTCTTGTATAGGCTCCAGCGGGCGTCGGACCGGCTGGCGTCGCGGTTGATGTTGTCATATCAGGTTATCTTACATGAGAAGCAGCATTCCTGACACGTCAAAAGGGATGCTGGTAAAAAATGACGTCTGGTTGAACTGATCAGCCAGACGTTCGAGTTGCAGGGTGATATTTTTACTGCCTCGCAGGCGCTGTGACGGGTTTCGCTTCTTCTGCCTCCCGATTTTTCCACGGCACACCCACGAAGCGCAGCAGGAAGTAGTCAGCGCCGATGTAGCCGGCAATCTTCCACGCCAGCACGAGGAGCAGCGCCAGGAACAGCAGCAGGCCGTTCGTGCTGGCTGCGCCCGCCATGATGAAATTAAAGTTCATCAGCGCGCCGAAGAAGGCCGCAATACCCACGAATGCGCCGACGACCAGGCCGACGCCGATCAACAACTCGCCGTAGGCGACCAGCTTGCCGAACCACGTGTAAGCCTGCGTGTTCAGCAGGTAGTTGATGAAGTCGCGATACCAGCCGAAGGCGATGGGGCCTTTGCCGTTGGTGACCGTCACGGCGCTTTCCCAGAAACCTTTCAGGGCTGCGCCGGTGGACACCCAGGCCGGATTGGTCACCTTATGAAGCGAGGCGTCGATCCACTGGTAGCCCAGCCAGATGCGCACGATGAGCCAGACCCAGCTCATGCGCACGTCGGAGAACAGGAAGCGGGCAATCCTGGGGTCTTCGATCACACGCCCGCTGAAAGTCTTTGGATTCTTAACGTTTGTCATCTCATTCACCTCAACTGAGAAATAGCCTGATTGCCGGACTAAAGAGATGCCCCGAGTATAGACAGCAGCGCCGGCGGTTACCACCGCCAGCACGCGGTACGCGCGAGGGCACAAAGTGCATATGCTGATCAGACTAAAGTCTGATGGATATAAGTGGCAGTTTATGCTATTGACGCTCGTTGTCAGGGTCGCGAGGGTTAGA
>JAKALH010000470.1 GCA_021813225.1 Chloroflexota bacterium | reverse complement strand
CGTCAGGCATTTCCAGCGCCTGGCCGGCCTGCAGTTGCGGTTGGTCTTCCGCTGGCAACTGCGGCGGCGCCGCGGCCGTGCGCCTGATGTTCGTCCACTTCAGCGCCGCCTGCGCCAGAATCTGCAGGTCAAGCCAGATCGTCCAGTTGCGGATGTAATAGAGTTCGTCGCGGCTTTCTGCGGTCATCCAGAATTCGCCCACCAGCCATGGCCCGATGATGCCGGGTTTTACGGTGCGCAGGTTGCACGCTTTCCGTATATCGGCGTGCTGGTGCCCAAGTACGGTCGGGCGCGGCCCGATCAGGCTCATATGGCCGGCCAGGACGTTTATCAGCTGCGGCAGCTTATCCAGACCTTTGCTGTACACCCATCGGTTGAACCAGTTCGCGCCGGCGTCAGCGGCTGTGCCCAGGTTGAATTTATACATGGTGAACGACTTGCCGCCCTGCCCGACCGCCAGGTATTTCGCCAGCACCGGCTTGTCCCAGCGCGTCAGTTTGAGCTGAGCGGCGATCAGCAGTTGAGCCGGCAGCGACAGCAGCAGCAGCAGTATCCCCACCCCGTAATCGAGCAGCAGCTTCATGTTCGCATCGATCCCGACGATGCGCGCTTCATTGATGGTGAACAAGGGGACGAAAGTCTTGTTGCTGACGGCTACGCTGGATGTCAGCAATTCGTAGAAACCCGGCGAGACGCGCAATATATAGCCTTTGGGCCTGCCGTTCTGAACGACGATCTCCTCAAAAGTCTCCCAGGCAACCGCATTCGGCACGACGACAACTTCGTTAGCCCCGGTCATCTGCACCAGCGCATCCAGGTTGGTCGGCCGGCCGATCACTGCCAGACCGTCAAGAACGACAGTGCCCCTGGGTGTGAAATCGTCGACAAAACCGACGACTTCCATGCCGGAAGTGCGGCTGTGCTGCCATTGCCTCGCCATCGCGGCGGCCTGATCGTTCGCGCCGACGATGAGCACTTTGGCGGTGAACCAGCCGTAACGGCGCATCAGATACGCGACACGCCGCACCAGAAACCGTTCAATCAGAACGAAGGCGATGCTCAAACCCCAGGAGATCAGCAGCCAGGCGCGGGATACCATCGCGACTTCGCGCGACAGGAACGACATGACGATCAAAACCAGCACACCGGTCGTGGATGCCTTCAAGACCTGCTGATATTCGACGCTGCCGCCCAGCAGATTATCGCGTTTGTACAGACCGTCAACTGCGAACAGACCCAGCCACAAAACAACGCTGAGCCCGATCAGGACGAGATACGCCGACTGGCTGTACGGGGCCGAATAGATGATGATGCCGCTGCTGATACGCAATTCGTACGCGAATGAAAGAGCTGTTGCGACAGCCAGCGCATCAAATACCGCCAGCTCGATCGTCAGCACCTTCCATTGCAGGTCATACTTCGCCCTGCGAAAATAGCTGCTCTTCCCGCGCAATATCTCAAGGCATTTCTGCCACATCATCAGGAACTTGTCTATCATCGGAACCTTCTTGCCAATACGCGATTACCAATACCAGCGGGTATCATCCAGTTCACATTGGCGTCGTCCGTCCCAGCGTCATCAGTCATCCCCGAGTCGCGCAGGCGCAGCCCGGCGTTAAACAGCACGCGCGCACCGTCGCTTTCGAAGTGGAAATCCATGCGCCGCAGGCCGGCTGCGGTCAGCGCCATGGCCACCCGCTCCAGGGAATCGTCTTCACAGTACAGGATCAGGAAACCGCCGCCGCCCGCGCCGGCAATCTTGCCGCCCAGCGCCCCGTTGTTGAGGGCCATCTTGTACCAGCGGTCAATATCATCGTTGCTGACGCCCGGCGCGAAGCGTTTCTTGTACTTCCACGCCGCATCCAGCAACTTGCCGAAATCTTCCAGTTTCCCATCCTGCAGATACTGGCGAGCCTTTACGGCCAGTTCCGATACGGCCTGCAAGGAATCGATAACGACGCCGTTGCGGTCCAGGCTGGCCCGGCGCTGGTGGTCGAGTATCTGCGCCGAGTCGTGTGCCGCGCCGGTGAACATCAGCAGCAGGTGAGACTCGAGGTGCGAAACCGTGTCCGGCGCAACATCCAGCGGCTGGACATCGATGCCGCCCGCCGTGAACGAAATCCAGTTCAGCCCGCCGAACGCAGAGGCATACTGGTCCTGCACGCCGATCGGCTTATGCAGTTTGCCGATCTCAATGTCGCATGCTACCGTCGCCACTTCGCTCTTGGTAAGTTTGTAACCGCAGGCCGTGCTGATTGCCTTGACCAGCGCCACCGTCACGCTGCTGGACGAGCCCAGACCGGTGCCGGGCGGCGACTCCGACGCCAGGAAGAGCGATACACCCTGCGTGACGCCGAAGTGCTGGAACACCGCGCGCGGCAGGCTCAGGTCGCCGTCCCATAACAGCGGCTCACCGGGGGTGTGCCTGTAGAACGTGCGATAGTCCGACGACGTAATCTGCAGCGCATTCTGTTCGCTGACGTTCATGATGGCGTATACGTACTTATTCAGGCTGCTGCTCAGAACTGCGCCGCCATAGCGTTCGTAATACTCCGGCAGGTCCGTGCCCCCGCCGAAGAAGCTGAGCCTGAGCGGCGCCCGCGCGATCAGCATCAGTACGCTCCTGTGCCTTTCAGCACTGCCGGGATCGTCATGACGATCAGCTTGACGTTCAACCAGAAACTGCGCCGGCGCACATACTGCATGTCGAGCCGTACGCGGTCTTCCCGGCTCAAGCTGGAGCGGCCGGATATCTGCCAGATTCCCGTAATTCCAGGGCGAACGGACAGCAGTTCGCCCGCCTGTTCGCCGTACATGGCGAGTTCCGGCGGCGAGATCATGCGTGGCCCGACCAGGCTCATCTGGCCGGCCAGCACATTGAACATCTGCGGCAACTCATCGAAGCTGAAACGGCGCATCCAGGCGCCATTGCGGGTGATGCGCGGGTCATGCTTCAGCTTCTGGTTGCGCAGCCATTGCGCCTTGAGTTCGGGGTGCGCATTCAGGACCTCGTCGCCGTTCACAACCATCGTGCGAAACTTGAGGGCGTCAAACTGGCGCCCAGC
>JAKALH010000469.1 GCA_021813225.1 Chloroflexota bacterium | reverse complement strand
CGCACGCTGCCAGCCTGCTTCGTCCTTACGATACTCCTCAGGCAACCAGGCGGTTCCAATGTAGCCGGCTCCCAGTGCCACATAGTCTTCCAGCAGTGCCTCAAGCCCACTGTTGATGTTATTAACACCGATGTGCCCGCCCACGAACCTCAAACCCAGGTCGTCCAATATCTCGCGCAGTTCCTTAACCGGAAGACCGCCCAGTGTACCGCCGGCCTCTATACCCTTGTATCCGATTGCCGCAACCTGCTTCAACGTGCCGATAAAATCCTTCTGCGCCATCTCGCGAACGGTGTACAACTGCAAAGCTATCTTGCGCATGTTCCTCAACTCCTGAATCGTGGTAGTTACTTGCCGATCTCAAGCGATACCTGGCGCCGCAACTGGCGCAATTTCTTGACGGTGCTATGCATGTCACGGCCGAAGTAATCATGCAGGCGGACGTACTCAGCATAGAGCATGTCATAGACTTGCCGGTTTGCCTGGTCTGGTATGAAAACCTCGTCCTTCAGATGAGCCATGTGCAGGGCTGCATCCTGTATGGTGTCATAGCCACCTGCAGCGGCGCCGGCGGCTACCGCGCCGAACATGGCGCTGCCCAAGGCGGAAGCATAGTTCGACGCCGCAACTTTGATCGGCAGACCCGTTACATCTGCATAGATCTGCATCAGCAGCTTGTTGCGGTCCGGCAGACCGCCGCAGGCAATGATTTCATTGACAGCCAAACCTCCTTTGATGAACGACTCGATGATCAATCGCCTGCCGAAAGCAGTGGCTTCCAACCACGCCCGATACATCTCCGGCGCCGTCGTCGCCAGCGTCACGCCTACCATAACCGCGCTGAGGTCGGCGTCGACCAGGATGGAGCGGTTGCCATTCCACCAATCAAGGGCAACCAGCCCCGATTCGCCCGGCGCCAGTCTGGCCGCATAGGCTTCCAGCACCTGATGCACTGATCGACTGGTAGCTTTCGCTTCCTCAAAGTAACGCCCAGGCACACAGTTATCGACAAACCACGCAAACCCATCGCCGACACAGGACTGCCCGGCCTCGTAGCCAAGATAGCCCTGTACGATGCCGTCCTCAGTGAAGCCGCACATGCCTTCGATCATGGCTTCCTGTGATGCCAGAAGCATGTCGCAGGTGCTGGTTCCCATGATAGACACCAGGCTGCCCGGCTGGGTTACACCGCACGCAGGCACGGCAACATGTGCATCGACATTGGCAACCGCTACCGGGGTGCCAGGCTTTAGACCGGTTATACGGGCTGCCGCCTCGGATAGAACGCCGGCACGTGCGCCTATGGGTGTTAACACTCGACTCATTTTCTCGTCGATGACGTTTTCGAAGCGTGCGTCCAGGGCGCGAAAGAACTCCTGGCGCGGAAAACCCTCGCGCTTAGACCACAAAGCCTTATATCCAGCGGTACAGGTGTTGCGCGTTTCAACACCTGTCAATTGCCATACGACCCAGTCCGCTGCTTCAATCAGGCGATCTGCCGCCGCGTACACTTCCGGAGCCTCATCGAGGATTTGCAACGCTTTAGAGAAGAACCACTCTGAAGATATCTTGCCGCCGTAGCGTTGCAGCCAGGCTTCACCCATCGCCTCGGCAATGCCGTTGATACGGTCGGCCTCAGGTTGTGCCGCATGGTGCTTCCACAACTTGACCCAGGCGTGAGGATTCGCCCGATACTGTGGCACTTTAGCAAGTGGCGTGCCATCCTTCAGTGTCGGCATCATGGTGCATGCCGTGAAATCGATGCCGATGCCAATGACATCGTCCGGTGCGACGCCCGACGCCTTCATCACGTTCGGGATTGCCTCAGCGTATACGCGAAGATAATCATCGGGGTCCTGCAAAGCCCAGTCGGGTTCAAGCGGCGTCTGAGTACCCGGAAGCCGATCGTCGATGACACCATGCGAGTACTCACTTACGGCAGTCGCTATTTCCATACCATCTGAGACCCGCACCAGAACCGCACGCCCTGATAATGTACCGAAGTCAACCCCGATTGCATACTTACCTGACGACATCGAGAAGCTCCCTGGCAGGAAATTTAAGCTACCGGTCATGCACCTTGTTTCTGCGTTATTGTAGCAATACTGGCATAGTTTGCATGTCTGGGCTTCCTGCCGGCGAGACATCAACGACACGATCGAACTCTCACCCTTCATAGAGGCAGACACAATGTTAGAATTGCCACGGGTAAGGAGAGAAAATGAGAGCCGATGTCATGGAGTTGCCGCTCTTCCCGCTGAATGTCGTTTTATTCCCCGGGCAGACGCTTCCTTTACACATTTTCGAACCGCGCTACAGGGTGATGATCCAGCGCTGTATCGAGGAAAGCCAGCCATTCGGCGTCGTTCTGGCACAGGATGACGACGATACGGCTCCGCACGCCATCGGCACTGCCGCGCGCATCACACAGGTGGAACGCCTGCCGGACGGGCGCATGAATATCCTGACGGTTGGTGTGGAGCGTTTCGTACTGCAGAATATTTACAGAGGCGACGACGAATACCTGATCGGCGACGCACTCTTTTATCCATTTAAGGATGACACACCTGTCCCCGCAGGTTTGCTCAATCTCGTCATCTCGCGTCTGCGCAGGTATCTGTCACAGCTGGCTGTGCAGAGCGGCGTCAAGCTGAAGTTCGATCAGTTCCCCAATGATGCTGCTGCAATGGCTGTCTTCACTGCGATTGCGTTACAGGTTCCGCTGGATACCAAGCAGGAATTGCTCGCCATGGAAAGCATCGGCGAATTGCTGACGCTTGAAGCAGACTTGCTCAAATCCGAGTTGCTGATGCTTTCGATCATGGCGGATGCTATCAAGTCGGCTGACGATAACGAGCGCATGATCTTCTCGCGCAATTGACAGTCATCCTGGACATTATCCTGACACCTTCATCCGCTCTGCTCCGTGCGGTGGAATGCCTGTTACTGATGCCAGTCAACGAGATACACAGATGAAAATCGTACTTGATGCTATGGGGGGCGACTTTGCTCCGGCAGTGAATGTCGCAGCGGCGATAAGCGCAGCACGGGAGTTTGGATATGAGATCGT
>JAKALH010000468.1 GCA_021813225.1 Chloroflexota bacterium | reverse complement strand
CGTGTCTAGTTGGGGCGAGACATTGCCCTCAACATTTCGGGCGATCAAAATGGCCACAGTCGAATCACGCAACGCCACACTGTTCGCGACGACTGCACCCAGCGCGGACGATTTGACCTCACTCACCTGATCGGCCACCAGTATCTGAGCCGCAGACTGGTCCAGCTTTGTCTCACCCTCAGCAACGACAGCAAGAGACTGGCTGCCGGCATTCAGATTGACATTGGTGGCCTGTGTATAAACCAGCGCGCTGGAGGTCGCGTCGAGGCTGGTGACCGTCGCCTGCAGCATGGCAGACTGGCGTGCGGTCATATCCGTCGCTGTCACATTCGTAGCGACACTCTGCTCAATAACGAGTGTCTCCCCGTGCAGTTCGCGCACCGTCGATCGTTTGACATCCGCGTGTCTGGCGTGGATTGCCTCTGCGCTGCTGTCCGAGATGCTGGCCGTATCGTTTGGCTCATTCATAGGCATATTATAGAGTTATACGTACGGGGCGACCTGTGTGTCGCCCCACTTTCATCGGACAGGCACATAGGCCTGCCCATACGTCCTGGCAAGGTGAGCAGGCACGTTTCAGCGACGAATTAAGGACACATCCCGTGACCAGTACCTGTGCAGACCGCCTGCATATCTATCAACCTCTGTTGGCGCACAAAAGAGCAACCAGCGCATCCAGCGCGGTTACGTCGTCCATCCGGCCGGTCTTGATGGAGATATCAGCCTGCAGAATCGCGCCATGCGCGCGCTCCAGTTCGCGCATGGCGAACCTCCGCACCTGCTGCGTGAGCTTCTTCGCCACAAACGGGTGCACATGGATCGTCTGCGCCAACTGATCGGCGGAGAGCGATTCATGTTCCTTGGCGAGTATCAGCAGGCGCGTCTGGCGGGCCAGCATCGTCATGATCACCAGCGGCGACTCGCCGCGCTGCAGCACCCCGCGCATGGTGCGATATGCGGTCTTGCCATCGCCGACACTTACCGCGTCGATAAACTTGAACATATCGGACACTTCTTCATCGGCGACAAGCAGTTCGACATCGGCAGGTTCGATGCGCCGGCCGGTTGCAAACGCCGCGAGCTTCTCCAGTTCGTTATCCAGTTTGCGAAGATAAAGCCGGCTGTCTTCGGCATAGTGGTCGCGGTCGACCTTCTCGCCCCGGTTGATTTTCGTTGCCAGCAGTTGCGCCGCCGCAGGCGCGATCTCGCCCCCTTTGCCTTTGGCTCGGTCGCTAATCCACCTGACGGCGTCATCTGGCAGTTTGAACAGTTTGACTCGCCCATGCGACGGTTGCTCCTGCGCCAGTTTTACCAGGGGATGTGTATCGGCGATCGTGCCGTCTTCCAGGAACACCAAAGCGGTCGTTTCGGGCAGTTCCGGCAGGTAGGCAATCAGCCGCATGACCGTATCGTCGGATTCCTTCCCCGCCTTACGCCGTGGTCCGCCAGTCTTCGTCAGCCAGTTGCGAAGTATGACCAGCCTGCGCTCCGCGAGGAATGATACCGTGTCGCAGGCTGCCTCGATGTCTTTCAACAGCGCCCCGGAATCGAGCACAGTGATGTTGAGCGATGCCATAGCAGGATCGCCGACCATCGCCTTCATCTTCGCGAGTTCTTCATCGCGCGCAATGTCGTTGGGTCCGTGAAGCAGATGCCACATCGTTATATGCTGCAGAGCGATTGAATCTTATTGCCGCTCCGGATTGTACGGCAGTCAGTCAGGCATAGCCATTCTGGCGGTACCAGTCATAGGCGCGCTGTGCGGCTTCACGGTAAGGTCGTGCGACGAATCCCAGCTCTGCATGCGCCTTGCCCGAATCGAACCACATCGTCTCAGCAGCCAGGCGCATCTGGTCGCCGTTGGCAGGCATCTTTATGCCGAGATGTCGGGCGAGGTCAATCAACCGGGCCAGCAGCAACGTCAACCGGCGAGAGACAGCGATGCGCGCCGGGCGCCGGCCGACCACCTGCGCCGTTTGCGCAATCAGATCGCGGTACCACAGATTCTCGCCGCCCAGAATATAACGTTCGCCTTTGCGCCCGCGTTCCACTGCGGCAATCTGCCCGGCACACAGATCGGATACATCGACGACGCACATGCCACCGGGCGGATAGACCGGTATGCCAATACGCTTTTCCTCGAGGAGCATGCTGCCGCCAATCCGGTTCACATCACGCGGCCCGACCACAACCGCCGGATTGACGATGACGACATCCAGGCCATGCGCAACGTATTCATGCACAAGCCGCTCCGCCAGGACTTTGCTGTACCCGTATGGGAATCGGCCGGGCGGAAGATCGTACTGAGCCTCTTCGGTTAAAGCTTTGCCGAACGGCGGCACGCCGATAGCCGCAACGCTGCTCGTGTAGACGACGCGAGTCACGCCGGCCGCCTGTGCCGCTTTGAGCACGTTGCGCGTGCCCTCAACATTGACCTGATACATGCGCTGAGGACCTGTGCGCCAGTAATCGGCGACGGCAGCGGCATGGAAGACGATATCGACCCCGTGCATCGCATCGACCAGCGATTCATAGTCGGCCACGTCGCCGATTACGGTGTCGTACGTCAGGCCCGCCAGGGCGCGCACGGATGAAGTCGGCCTGCGTAATACGCGGGCGCGCCAGCCATACGCAGTGACAGCTTCGACCAGGTTCGCGCCAACGCATCCGGTTGCCCCTGTGATAAGGACTGTAGTCATCAAAACTTGCGCCCGGTTGACGAATTAGCGAATAAGCCTATTCTAGTGTCCAAACTCAACACTGGATATAGATACACAAAATGGACTTGACACTGATATTGAAATCGATCGTCATGGGCATCATCGAGGGATTGACTGAATTCCTGCCCATCTCCTCAACCGGGCACCTGATCATCGCCGGCGGCCTGCTGAATTTCGACGCGAGCATCGGCGGAAAAGCCATCGCCGATACGTTCGAGATCGTGATACAGCTTGGCGCTATCCTGGCTGTCGTGGTGTACTTCATCCGCGACCTGCTCGACCTGCTGCGCCGCGCGCCGCATGACCGCAATGCCCAGCGCCTGCTGATCGGTATCGCCATCGCCTTCATCCCCGCG
>JAKALH010000029.1 GCA_021813225.1 Chloroflexota bacterium | reverse complement strand
CGACTGCGGTATACCGGCCAGCATCGACGCCTCGGCCAGGTCCAGTTGCGAAGCGGGCTTGCCGAAGTAGGTTTCGGCGGCGGCTTCGATGCCGTATGCCTGGTTCGCGTAGTAAATCTCGTTCAGGTAAATCTCAAGGATCTCGTCGCGCGTGTAGCGCTCCGCCAGCGAGTTCGCCAGGACGATCTCGCGGAACTTGCGCATCAGGCTGCGCGAATTGCGTTCTTCGGGTGATAGCAGCAGGTTGCGCGCGACCTGCTGTGTGATGGTGCTGCCGCCGCTGACGAACTCGCGCTCGGTGATGGCGTAATAGAGCACGCGAATGATGGCGATCGGGTCGAAGCCCACGGAATAGCGATAAAAGTTGGGATCTTCGGTGGCGATGGTGGCCTGCTTCACGTACGGGCTGATCTGGCTCAGCGAAACATAGGTGCGGCGCCCCGCCGTGGGATTGGTCGGGTCGGTCAACTCGACAATGAGATTCCCATTGCGGTCGAATATCTTGGTGCTGGCAAACGAACTCTGCCGCGCCTTCAATTGCGCGCTGTTGGGCACCTCGCCGCCGATGATAATGTAGCCGGCGGCTCCGATGGCGACCACCGCAAAGAACAGGACGACGACGATCAGCGATGCCGCGAAGAACAGCCGTGCCAGCCGCATCCCCAGCGTGCGCTGGCGGCGCGGTTTACGTGTGCCGGCCGCCGTTGTAGTTTTAGCCGCCGGTGCGTTCTGCCGCGTGGGAGCCGGCTGGCTGGTCGCCGGACGGGTCGGTTGTCGTGTAGGGCGCCCTTTGCGGTCGAACGAAGCAGGGGGTGTGGCAGGCTGGCGTGAAGCCGATGCGCCTGCAGGAGAACCTGATGGCAGAGTACCGGCCGACTCGCCCTTTGCAGGGGTCTGGCCGGGCGCCGGGACATAGCCATCCCGCTGCGGCGGCGGAGTATGCGTCTGCCGGCGCGTCTTGTCAGCGCCCGTGTCGGGCTGCTTTAGTTCTGATTTGTCGCTCATCTTCAGTCATGCAATCCGGTACCGTGTGGCAGTATAGCAGCGCAGAACATTCATAATTGACTGCGGACTGACGGACGGCGCACGTTTATTACACGTTTCAGCATTACGCTTGAGGGCGTTATGGAATACACTCTAGAGAATGCAATGGAGGTGTGCTAAAGCCAGATGAGCGAGAACTTAAGCACAAGCGCCCGCCGCGTTCAGGATGCGCTGGCAGCGCAGGGCTTTACGAATAACGTGGTGGAACTGCCGCAGACCACGCGCAGCGCCGCCGAAGCCGCGCAGGCCATCGGCTGCACCGTGGCGCAGATTGCGAAGTCGCTTGTCTTTCGGACGAGAGACAGCTATCGCGCCGTGCTGGTGATTGCCAGCGGGGTCAATCGTGTCAACGAGAAACGCCTCGCCGCACTGGTCGGCGAAGCGATTGAACGCCCTGATGCAGATTTCGTGCGTCAGCAGACCGGCTACGCCATCGGCGGTGTTCCGCCAGTCGGCCATGCGGCACCTCTTGAGACGTACATCGACGAAGACCTGCGACAATACGCCGATCTCTGGGCTGCTGCCGGGACGCCGTTCGCCGTGTTCCGCCTGTCGCCCGACGAGTTGATGCGCATGACGGGCGGGAAAGTAGTCAATATCAGGTGAAGTGAGATGAAGATTGCAATCGGCGGCGACCACGCGGGATTCCCGCTGAAAGGCCCGGTCATCGAGCTGCTGCGCGCAGCGGGCCACGATGTGCAGGACTTCGGCAGCTACGCGCCGGAGCCGGTAGACTTCCCGGATATCGCGGCGAAGGTGTGCGACGCCGTGCGCCACGGCGCGGCCGAGCGCGGCATCATGGTCTGCGGCACGGGCGTTGGTGCGAGCATCGCCGCCAACAAGATTCCCGGCATCCGGGCGACGGTGTGCCACGATGTGTACTCCGCCCACCAGTGCGTAGAACACGACGATGTGAACGTGCTGTGCGTGGGCGCGCAGATCGTCGGCATCAAACTTGTCGAAGAGATACTGCGCGCTTACCTTGCCGCGCAGTTCAGCACAGAGCCTGACTTCCGGCGGCGGGTCGCCAAACTGGCCGACCTGGAGCGCAAGGCTGCTCGCGAACTCGGCGCGGGAGTACACTAAACGCATGTCTACCCATACCTTACTCAAACGGAGCGAACCCGAAGCGCAGGGAATCTCATCGCGCGCCATCCTGGACTTCATCGAAACCGCGGAGAAAACCATCGAGGCGCTGCACAGCGTCATGCTGGTGCGCCACGGCCATGTCGTCGCAGAGGGCTGGTGGGCGCCGTACGGCCCGGATATCCCGCACATGCTGTTTTCACTCAGCAAGAGCTACACGTCTGCCGGCATTGGCCTGGCCGTCGCAGAAGGCCGACTGACGGTCGATGACCCGGTGCTGAAGTTCTTCCCCGACGATGCGTCGGCCGAACCAGGCGAGAATCTGAAAGCCATGCGCGTGCGCCATCTGCTGTCGATGAACACGGGACACACCAAAGACACCACCGAGGCGCTGCACCGCGCCGAGGACGGCAACTGGCCGCGCGCTTTCCTGGCTCTGCCTGTCGAGCGCGCGCCCGGCAGCCACTTCCTCTACAACACCGGCGCCACCTACATGCTCTCTGCCATCATCACAAAGTTGACCGGCCAGTCGCTGCTGGAATACCTGACACCGCGCCTGTTCGAACCGCTCGGCATCAGCGGAGCGACGTGGGAGACCGACCCGCGCGGCATCAACACCGGCGGCTATGGCCTGAACGTCAAGACAGAGGATATCGCCAGTTTCGGGCAGATGTTGTTGCAGAAAGGGGTGTTTAACGGAAAACGCATCGTTCCGGAAGCCTGGGTAGCCGAGGCTTCGTTTCCGCACTCCGACAACAACAACGGCACGCAATCCAACATCGACTGGCAGCAGGGCTACGGCTACCAGTTCTGGCGCTGCCGTCACAATGCCTACCGCGGCGATGGCGCCTTCGGGCAATACTGCATCGTCATGCCGGACCAGGACGCGGTGCTGGCAATCACCAGCGGCGTCTCCGATATGCAGCGGGTGCTCAACACGGTGTGGGTGTATCTGCTGCCCGCCATGCGCAGCCGCAGTCTGCCCGCCGACCCGCAAGCCGCCGCCAGCCTGAAGGCGAAGCTGGCGCAACTGGCGCTCGTTCCTGTACAGGGGCAGAAAAACAGCGCCGTCGCGGCGCAGGTGAATGGCCGCACCTATACCCTGGACGCCAACGAGCAGAAGGCCGAATCGATCACGCTCACTGCAGGCGATAACGACTTCACTGTGCACATCCGCGATGCGCGCGGCGAGCACATGGTGAAAGGCGCTTACGGCACATGGCTGAAAGGCGCGACGACACTGCAGATTGAAGGTTCGGACAAGGTGGCGGCCAGCGGCGCCTGGGCTTCCGACAACACCTTCGTCATGAAGACCTGCCAGTATGAAACGCCGTTCCGCCCGACGACGACGATGACCTTCCAGGATGCGAAGGTGCAGGTCGAGATCAAGATGAATGTCGGTTTCGGCCCCAATGCCCCGCTGGTGTGGAGCGGAACCGCGCAGGACTGACGAACAGACATCGAGAGATCAAGACTCGCCGGCCGTACGGATACTCATGCGACCGGCGAATTTTTTATCGCAGACCAATGATGTTCTACAGGCATGTTTTGTTATCAAGTAACATGTCCGTTACATTACTGCGCTTTGTTGTGCCGTTGGGTTTCCGCCATATGCCCCCTGAATAAGCGGTTCTGACACTAGGTTTTAGGCGCCGTCATGCTATCGTACTTGTAGTCGATGACGTATCAGTTGCCCTTGCAGCATCGTCAGAATCGCATCGCCATATAGGGGTAGGGGGAGATCGTGGCACTTGCGGATAGACCGATTTTCTGCACAAGTGAACATCTGACTTACCTGTTCGAGGTATTCGGCAGGATCGGCTTGAACCGCCAGATCGGGCGCTTTTATCTGCTGAAGAAGTACCCCAAGCTTTCGATGAAGCAGGCCAACGAGATCATCGATTATTATCTGGCGACCTACCACAGTTTCCCGGCCCCCGACCGCAAACTCGCTCAACCGTAATATTGCCCGTGTCTCTCGGCCTGGACTCGCGCCAGTGATCAGCAGGGCAGCATTGTGAGGTTGCCTTGCCGTGCTCATTTCCGCCTGTCATTGCGACTGTGTACAGGCATCTTTCACCCCGCCGCGCTCCGCTCAGAATGCAAATCGACCGCGCCTGTTGCTTGCGGTCTCATACACGCGACTCTATAATCAGTTTGCGATGTTGAAGGGATTTCCGGCACAGTCAGACAGTCCTGCCATGCTCATCATACGCATAACCCGCCTGATTACGCATCTGCATCAGCTCACACCAATCACTGGAGGTAGTGAATCATGACGACCGTTTACCTGATCGCAAGCGGCGACTTGCGGCTGTCCGCCAACCAGGTGTGCTGGCCGGCGCAGGAAGCGATGGAAAAGCAGATATTCGAAGCCGTCAAGCGCGAAGGCGCCGCCATCAAACGCAGCCATCCGTATAACCCGGTGAAGAAACACGGCTTCATCGACAGCCAGAAATACGGCATGGAGGTCTTCCACCACATACCGGCAGATGCGCCCGTCATCGTGGCCGAGGCGGTTTGGCAGTACACCCATCATGTGCTGCCCGGCCTGATGACGCACAAAGGCCCCATCCTGACGGTGGCAAACTGGAGCGGCGAGTGGCCGGGCCTGGTCGGTATGTTGAACCTGAACGGCTCGCTGACGAAGGCGGGCGTGAAGTACAGCACGCTGTGGAGCGAGGACTTCACCGACGACTTCTTCAAGAAGGGCCTGCGCGCGTGGTTGAAGAGCGGCAAGGTCGCGCACAAAACGGCGCAGGTTCATCCGTACGACGGCGCGACTGCGCCGGCGACGGCCGCCCGGACCGGCATTAAAGTGGCGCAGGAATTGCGCGACGGCAAGGCTATCATGGGCATCTTCGACGAAGGGTGCATGGGTATGTACAACGCCATCATCCCCGACGAACTGCTGGCCGCCGCCGGTGTATTCAAAGAGCGCCTGAGCCAGTCGGCCCTGTACTACAAGGCGACGACGGTGAGTGAAAGCGAGGCGCGCGCCGTGTACCAGTGGCTGCTGGACAAGGGGATGAAGTTCAAGCTGGGCAAGGACGACGCCACCGAACTGACCGAGGAGCAGGTGCTGTTCCAGTGCCGCATGTACATCGCCGCGGTGCGCATCGCCAGCGAGTTCGGCTGTTCGGTCATCGGCATCCAGTACCAGCAGGGATTGAAGGACCTGGCGCCGGCATCCGACCTGGTCGAGGGCCTGCTGAATAATGTCGACCGGCCGCCCGTGAAGGACGAGGCCGGCAACGAGTTATTCCCCGGCGAGGCCGTGCCACACTTCAACGAGGTGGATGAGTGCGCCGGGCTGGACAGCCTGGTCACTTACCGGTTGTGGCGCAAACTGGGCCTGCCGCCGGAGAACACGCTGCATGACGTGCGTTGGGGCCGCCAGTACAACGGGCCGAGCAATGGCCGCACGCTGAACGACTTCGTGTGGGTGTACGAGATATCCGGCGCGGCGCCGGCCGCGCACTTCATCGACGGTTACGCCGGCGCGGTCAGCGAGCGCCAGCCGGCCATGTATTTCCCGCGCGGCGGCGGCTCGCTCAAGGGCATCAGCAAGCCAGGCTGGGTGGTCTGGAGCCGCGTTTTCGTCGCCGGCGGCCGCCTGAACTGCGACATCGGGCTGGCCGAGTCGGTGCAATTGCCGCGCGAGGAGACCGAGGAGCGCTGGAAGCTGACCACATCGGAGTGGCCCATCATGCACGCCGTGTTGAAGGGCATCACCCGCGATGAGTTCATGGCGCGCCACAAGGCCAACCACATCCAGGTGGCGTACGCAAACGATAGAGCCAGCGCGCGCAAGGCGTTGTATGCCAAGGCGGCGGCGATGAACGAGCTGGGGCTGAAGGTCGCCATCTGCGGCGACGTCTAGGTCAGCCGATAAAACCTGACAGGTCTGAGAGACCTGTCAGGTTTCCCTATAATGGGCTGATATGCGAGAACTAACCTACACCCAGGCTCTGCGCGAGGCGCTGGCCGAGGAGATGCGCCGCGACCCCAATGTGCTCATCATGGGCGAAGACATCGGCGAATACGGCGGCGTCTTCCGGGTCACCGAGGGGCTGATCCACGAGTTCGGCCCGGCGCGCATCAAAGACACCCCCATCACCGAATCCGCATTCGTCGGCATGGCCGTGGGACTGGCTATGACCGGCAAGCGCCCGCTGGCCGAACTGATGTTCATGGACTTCGCGCTGGTGTGCGCCGATCAGATCTGGAACCAGGCCGCCAAGATGCGCTCCATGAGCGGCGGGCGCGTGAAGGTGCCGCTGGTGATCCGCGCGCAGCAGGGCGGCGGGCGCGGCAACGGCGCGCAGCACTCACAATCGTTCGAGGCGCTGTTCACGCATATCCCCGGCATGAAAGTGGTCATCCCCGCCACACCTTACGACGCCAAGGGGCTGCTGAAATCCGCCATCCGCGACGACAACCCCGTAATGTTCATCGAGCACAAATTGCTCTATAACACGAAAGGACAGGTGCCGGACGAGGAGTACACCATCCCCATCGGCTTGGCCGACGTGAAGCGCCCCGGCACCGACCTGACCATCGTGGCATATTCGCGCCAACTGCTGTTTGCGCTGCAGGCCGCGGAGACGCTGCTGAAAGAGCACGACATCTCGGCTGAGGTGATCGACCTGCGCAGCACGGTGCCGCTCGATATCGACACCGTCATCGCGTCGCTGCGCAAGACGCACCGTCTGCTGGTGACGCACGAAGCGCACGCCGCGTGCGGCATCGGCGCCGAAGTCGCCATGCGGGTCATGGAAAAGGCATTCGACGAACTGGATGCCCCCATCATGCGCGTCGCGGGCATGGACGTGCCGATACCGGTGGCAAAGCCGCTGGAAGAGGAAGCGCTGCCCCAGCCGCACCACATCGTCTCCGGCGCGCTGAAACTGATGAAGTAGCGCCCTGCCGGGGAGCGCAACACCGGATATCGCAATGGCACGGGTGTTTGGACATTGATTGGGAGTGAATCAGGGTCAATCATGATACAGGGCATCTGGCACGTTTCATTCACGGTTTCGAATCTGGAGAGGTCGATCCAGTGGTACACCGAGGTGCTCGGGCTGGAATATCTGCGCGGGCAGATTCAGGAGAACGAGTACACCGGGCGGCTGGTGGGTTACGAGAATGTGCGCCTGAATGTGGCGCAACTGCGCGTGCCCGGCATGCCCCTGCCCCCGCGCGCGAACCATCACGTCGAGTTGATCGAGTACGAACGCCCGCGCGGCGTCAGCAACCTGGACCTGCAGACGAAGAACACCGGCGTAGGGCACTGGGCCTTCATGGTGGACGACATCCACGCCGAGTTCAACCGCATGAAGGCGCTGGGTGTGAACTTCAAAGCGCCCGCGCCGGTTGCCATCGAACACGGTGTGAACAAGGGCGGCTACGCCGTCTACTTCACGGACCCCGATGGCATCACGTTTGAACTCCTGCAACCGCCGCCGCAGCAGTCCTGACGCATTCACCCGGTGAGCGGAAAAAACCGGGGACACAGTTCATTAACTGTGTCCCCGGCGGGCTTCCGGGTCGGGCCGGCTGCCTCATGACATCGCCGCAGTAATCTTCAACAGAGACTCGCGCGAGGGGCGCAGTTTCTCGTTCGGTGTGCGCACCAGCGGCACGTCGCCCAGGTTCTCGTGCTGCGCGAGGTTCGCGCGCTTCGTGTCGATGTAAATCAGGCCGGTGATAAACAACTGCTTCTCGCGGGCGTTCTGCAGCAGGCTCATGGCCGCATTGCGGTCGGTGGGGTCATGGCTCTTGTCCAGGTTCTTCAGCACGATGCGCGAGCCGTCGTGCAGTTCCACTTCCTTCTCTTCGCCCGGCTCGAACTCCATGCGGATTTCCTCCTGCGGCGGCACGAAGGTAAAGTCGTTGATGCGCTCATCATTGGCCTTGCCCCAACTGTAGCTCTTGGTGGAATCGTCGCGGTTGTTGAAGGTGACGCACGGGCTGATGATATCCAGCACCGCCGTCCCGCCGTGAGCGAGGGCAGCCTTGAGCAGCATGACGACCTGCCTCGGGTCGCCGGCGAAGCCGCGCGCCACGAAGCCGCACTCCGCCGCGATGGCTTCCATGCACAGGTCAATCGGCGGGAGTTCGTTGCGGCCGGCGTGCTTCAGTTCCTGGCCTACATCGGCTGTCGCCGAGAACTGGCCTTTGGTCAACCCGTACACGCCGTTATTCTCGATGATATACACCATGCGCACGTTGCGGCGCAGCATGTGTTTGAAGTTGCCCAGCCCGATGCTGCCGGTGTCGCCGTCGCCGCTGACGCCGATGCCGTATAGCGTGTGATTGGCCGTCAATGCGCCGGTCGCCACGGGCGCCATGCGGCCGTGCAGGGTGTTGATGCCGAACGAGCGGCTCATGAAATAGGCGGGGCTTTTGCTGGAGCAGCCGATGCCGCTCAGCTTGATCAGACGCTCCGGCGGCACGCCCATCTCGTAGCAGGCCGTAATGATCTGCGAGGCAATCGAATCGTGGCCGCAGCCTGCGCACAACGTGGAGTCGGCGCCTTTATAGTCGGCGCGCTCCAGGCCGATGATGTTGACTCTCTTCGCCGCTGTATTCGCGCGCGTTGCGGGTTCCGCCGCGGCAACGGGTTTCACAACAGGTGCAGTTGTCATCTTTACATCTCCACGCGCTTACGCGTTATTTGCTTCTTTCTCCAGAATTGCGGTGCTGATCCAGTTCGCGGTCAATGGCCGGCCGTCATTGTGGTTGCACGGCTTCACATCCGCCGCCCGATCCAGCACTTCCAGTCGCACCAGTTGGCACATCTGCGCGTCGCTGTTCAGTTCGACGACGTAGGTGCGCCTGTGCGCGGCGACGAAGTCCTTGACGGCGGCGCTGAGGGGCAGCGCGCGCACGCGCATATACGACGTTTTCACGTCCTGCGTTTCCAGCATGGCGCGCGCTTCGGCGATGGCGGTGTCGGTGGAGCCGTAGCCGATGATGCCGATTTCTGCGCCTTCAACCTGATCGACCACCGGCTGCGGCATGATCTTGCGCGCCGTCTCCTGCTTGCGCATCAGGCGGGCGATGTTGTTTTCCCAGTCTTCGGGGCGCTCGGACAGGCGGGCGTCATCATTGTGGCCGGTGCCGCGGGTGAAGTAAGCCGCCAGCGGATGCTCGGTGCCGGGCAATGTGCGCCAGGCGATACCGTCGCCGTCGACATCCTTGTAGCGCTTGAAGCCGCCAAAGCCCAGCTTGTTCAGGTCTTCGGCACTGAGCACCTTGCCGCGGTCGACCGGCTCTTCTGGATAATCAAATGGCCTGGTCATCCACTGGTTCATGCCCAGGTCCAGGTCGCTCAACACGAAGAGCGGCGTCTGCAGGCGCTCCGCCAGGTCGAAGGCGCGCCAGCCGAACTCGAAGCACTCGTACACGGAACCCGGCAGCAGGCAGGGATGTTTGCTGTCGCCGTGGCCGAGGTAATGGGCCTTGATCACATCGCCCTGCGAAACCTTGGTCGGCATACCGGTGCTGGGGCCCATGCGCTGGACGTCCCAGATGACGGCGGGGATATCGCCGAAGTAACCGAAACCGGTGAATTCCGCCATCAGCGAGATGCCGGGGCCGGATGTCGAGGTCATGGCGCGCGCGCCCGCCCAGCCGGCTCCGATCACCATACCCAGCGCGGCCAGTTCATCCTCGGCCTGGATGATGGCGTAGGTTGGTTTCTTTGTCTCCGGGTCGATGCGCAGGCGCGGCAGGTATTCGTTCAATCCATCGGCGACGCTGGTGGCCGGCGTGATGGGGTACCACGCGGCGAACTGCACACCGCCGTAAATGGCGCCCAGGGCGGCGGCGGTGTTGCCGTCGACCATGATCATGCCGTCGGTCTTGTGCATCGGGCTGACGGTGTACGGGTCGGTCTTGGGGAGGTGCGCCTTCGCCCACTCTGCGGCCAGGCGAACCACATTCATGTTCGAGTCGACCGGCTTGCGCCTGCCGCGGAAGTGATACATCAGGGCGGCTTCGATGTCGTCCAGGCTGATGCCCAGAATCTGCGCCAGAGCGCCGACGTATACCATGTTGGCGACGTAGGAGCGCAGCTTGGGGTCGGTTTCGTTTTCGCTGGACAGCTTCCTGGCCGGGATGAGGTAGTACGAGATATCCGTGCGATTGAGCGGGATCTTGATATCGTCCGCCACCATGAACACGCCGCCGGGCGGTGTCGTCTGGTGGTCCTCCAGCGCGGTAACGGGGTTCATCGCCACGACGATCTCGGCCACCGGCCGGCGGGCGGTGAAGTTGTCCTTGCTCAGCCGGATGGTGTACCACGTGGGCATGCCCTGGATGTTGGACGGGAAGACGTTCTTGCCGCTGACCGGGATGCCCGTCTTGAACAAGGCGCGCAACAGCGTCGTATTCGCCGTCTGGCTGCCGGACCCGTTTTTAGTGGCAACGCTGATCGAAAAATCGTTCACGACCGGCGCCCTGCCAGCCCCGGGCGCGCTCGCGGACGCCGTCGCGGGCGTCTCTCGCACTTCAGCCACACTCATTGCACATATCTCCTTGAATCCTGTTATCTGGAAACTCAATCTATCAACTCATATCGGCAAACAGAGCCGAATCGACCAGCGGCCGCTCCGGGACCGCATGCGGGTGCGTGCTCTCGCGATTGCGCAGCAGGGCCGTGTGCTTCACCAGCAGTTCGTAGCCTGCGTCAAAGTCTCCCGCGATAATCGCATCGACGATGCGTTCGTGATAGGTCCACACTTCGCGCAGATAGGAATAGTCGGAAAAGACGCTCAGCCCCACGGCCTCATACGCCTCCCAGTAGGCTTCCAGCAGACCTTTCACGAAGGGATTTTCCAGGCGGCCGAATATCGTGAGGTGCAGGTCGCGGTGTTCGGGCTGCGGGATGCGGATGGGCTGGCCGTTCAGTTTGGCCCAGGCTTTGCTGATCAGATCGCGCAGTTGCGCGTGATCGGCGGGCGTCAAGCGCGCGACGGCATCGTGCCAGAAGGCCGCCTCGACGCGGTTGCGCAGCAGGTTGAAGGCATCGAACTGCGCGGGGTCCAGCGCAAGCGCATACAGCACGCTGAAACGCACCGCTGGCATGAAGGTGAACTCCTCCAGGCGGATGCCGCTGCGTGTGCGCACATCCACCAGCCCAAGTGTGCGCGCCACCTCAAGTTGCTCGCGCAGTTTACCCACGCTGATCTTCAACTCGGTGCTGATGACATCCAATGCGGGAAGGCGATCGCCCGGCTGAAAGCCTTGGGCGACGATGTAGCGCAACAGGGCGGAATCTAACTTTTCAGTTACCATCGCGGCCAGACAGATTGATTGTATTTATCGAATCAATCGGGTAAATCGTAGCACTGTCAATCACGTTTGTCAATGTGTTGACATGGCGCGGTCGCTGGTGTACCATACCCATACCCTATAGAACATATGTTCAACGTGGCTGTCTGCGCATCCCCGCTCCCGCGTGATGGCGTGACGGCCGCGCTTCAGGCTGAACTATGGAACCTGACCAGATCGTCATTCGCGGTGCTCAGCAGCACAACTTGAAAAATATCGATGTCAACATCCCGCGCTACAAGCTGGTGGTGCTGACCGGCGTCAGCGGCAGCGGCAAGTCCTCGCTCGCGTTCGATACGATCTACGCGGAAGGCCAGCGTCGCTACGTCGAAAGCCTGTCCTCGTATGCGCGCCAGTTCCTCGGCCAGATGGAAAAGCCGCGCGTCGACTACATCGGCGGTTTAAGCCCGGCCATCTCCATCGAGCAGAAGGCGGTGAGCAAAAACCCGCGCTCCACGGTCGGCACGGTGACCGAGGTGATGGATTACCTGCGCGTGCTGTACGCGCGTATCGGCACGGCCCATTGCCCGCAATGCGGGCGCGCGGTGCAGGCGCAGAGCGCGCAGCAGATCGCCGATCAACTCGCGCAGCGTCCCGCCGGCACGCGCATGCAACTGCTGGCGCCGCTCGTGCGCGAGCGCAAAGGGACGCAGGCCGATGTCATCGAGCAGGCGATGAAAGACGGATATACCCGCGCGCGCGTGGACGGCGCCATCGTAGACCTGAGCGCGAAGCTGGGGTTGCAGAAAACGAAGAAGCACACCGTCGAACTGGTCGTCGACAGGCTGCAGGTGCCGGAGAAAGCGGACGGAGACTGGAACGCCTTCCTGGCGCGGCTGGTGGATTCGGCGGAAACCGCATTGCGCGCCAGCAAAGGGTTGATCGCCGTCGATTTTCTGAATGGCGAGGAGATCATGCTGAGCGAGCAGAACGCCTGCCCGCACTGCGGGATCAGTTTCCCGGAGCTGTCGCCGCAGTCGTTCAGCTTCAACTCCCCGCTGGGCATGTGCCCCGACTGCAACGGTCTGGGCGCGCAGATGGCGGTCGATCCGCAACTGATCGTCGCCGATGCGTCGCTGTCGGTGCTGGATGGCGCGCTGCGGTGGTTCGGCGACCTGCGCAAGAAGAAGCGCAACTGGCAGATCAACCACATGAAGACCCTGGCGGCGCACTACAAAGTGGACATCGAGAAACCGTGGAAAGAGCTGCCGAAAAAGTTCCGCGATGTCATCCTGTACGGCTCCGGCGACGAGAAGATTCACTTCGAATGGAAGAACGAAGGCAAGGACAGCACGTGGTCGGGCGAGTCGAACCGGCCGGAGATGGGCATCATCTACCACGTCAATCGGCTGTTCCGCCAGACGCAGTCCGACTGGACCAAGCGCTGGTACCTGAGCTTCATGAGCCAGCAGCCCTGCCCTGCCTGCGGCGGGTCGCGGCTGCGCCCGGAAGCGCGCACGGTGACGGTGGGCGGCAAAACCATCACCGAGGTCGGCGCGATGGCAATCGACGAGGCCTACGATTGGGTGGTGGCGCTGTACGGCGGCCCGCAGCCGGGGAGCGGACCGCGCGCACTGGACGAGGCGGCATCCGCCATGTACCGCAGGCCGGCAGCGAATGGCCGTGCAGCGCCTGTGGAAGCGCTGACCGGCGAGAAGCTGCAGATTGCCGGCGAAGTCCTGAAGGAAATCCGCGACCGCCTGCGCTTCATGCTCAACGTAGGGCTGCATTACCTCACACTCGACCGCCCCGCGCCGTCATTATCCGGCGGGGAAGGCCAGCGCATCCGCCTGGCCAGCCAGATTGGCTGCGGGCTGGTCGGCGTGCTGTACATCCTGGATGAGCCGTCCATCGGATTGCATTCGCGGGACAACCGCGCCCTGCTGAACACGCTGCTGCAGTTGCGCGACATGGGCAACACCGTGCTGGTGGTGGAACACGACGCCGAAACAATGCTGAACGCCGACTGGCTGGTAGACCTCGGCCCCGGCGCCGGCGTGCTGGGCGGTCGCGTCATCGCTTCAGGCACGCCTGCCGAGGTCGCGGCCAACCCGAACTCGCTCACCGGCAGGTATCTGAGCGGGCAGTTGCAGGTGACGGCGCCTAACAACTCGCAACGCAGGCCGACGAACGGCAAATGGCTGGTATTGCAAGGCGCCCGCACGCACAACCTGAAGAACCTGACCGTGCGCATACCGCTGGGTGTGATGACGTGCATCACCGGCGTCAGCGGGAGCGGCCAGAGCAGCCTGATTA
>JAKALH010000467.1 GCA_021813225.1 Chloroflexota bacterium | reverse complement strand
TTCCGATCTCGTGGTACGGCGGCATCGGCATCGGCAGGACGCAGGCCGATATCGAGCGGCGCACGCGCGACGCTTTCACGCGCAATGCGGGTTTAACCGGCACGCCGGAGAAAATCGCCGAGACCATCCAGAGCCTGATTGACGCGGGCTGCACCTACTTCATGATCGACTCGCGCGGCATCCCGGAAGACGAGGAACTGGAACTGCTGATCGAACTGACCCATCGCTGGGAGTGACTATTCCGGTTAGAATTACCGACATAGACGTAGGGGCTGACCTATGTGTCAGCCCTGTCGAATCGGGCAGACACGCGGGCCGAAGGGCCCCTATGCCTTGACTGCCATCCTATCTGACCGGGTTGGTGATTGACCTATGCCTATCTATGAATACGACTGCAACAACTGCGGCGTCTCTTTCGAGCGGCTGGTGCGTTCGAGCGCGCATGCCGACAAGATCGCCTGCCCCAAGTGCAACAGCCGCAAGATCACGCGGCGCATGTCGGTCTGCGCCCACACCGTGGCGGGCGGCTCGGCCAGCGCGGAGAGCGACACCAGCCGAAGCAGCAGCGGGCACACCTGCAGCGGCAATTGCAGCGGCGGTTGCAGTTGCGGCCGCCAGCACTAGCCGTAGCTGCACACACCTGACAGGTCTGATAGACCTGTCGCCTGTCAGGTGTTATATCAAACAACGCCCATCAGCCAGCGCCACAGCAGCAGCGCCAGCATGCCGATCAGGATCGTGAGCAGCACATTGCGCGTGCGCCACGCCACGATCGCCGAGACGACAGCCGCCACCAGATACTCATTGGCGTAGCTCAGTTCCAGTTGGGCGCTGCGCGGAAAGAGCACCGCCGGCGCGATGATGGCGGTGAGCACCGCCGGCGGCACGAACTTGAGCGCGCGCAGCACCGCCGGCGGCAGCGGCGCTTTCCCCACCAGCATCAGCACCGGGTAGCGCACGCCGAATGTCACCAGCGCCATGCCGGCCACCAGCAGCAGTTCGTTCATGGCGCGCTCCCGGCGGGGCTGCCGGCATCGACCGGCTTCACCGCGGCGGGCGGCGCCAGCGCTTCGGCGATGACCCCGGCTGCAATTCCCAGCACCGCCGCCAGCAGCAGGCCCATTTTATTGGGCAGGCCGTTCGCCAGCACCGCGCAGACTCCCGCCACGGCGCTGGCAGCCAGCGCCGGGCGGTTGCGCACGAACTGCGCCAGCATGCCGATAAACGTCACGACCAGCGCGAAGTCCAGCCCCCAGGCCAGCGGGTTCGGGATAGCCTGACCCGCCGCAATGCCGATCAGGGTGCACAGTTGCCAGTTGGCGTACATGAACACCGCCGAACCGAGAAAATACCAGTGCTTGTAAGGCGACGGGTCGCTTTTCGTGTAGCGGGATATGACCACCACGAACGACTCGTCGGTCAGCCAGAAGCCCAGCGGCGCCAGCCAGCGCTGCGGCAGGTGCTTCGTGTGCGGGGCGAGCGAGGCGGCGTACAGGGCGTGCCGCATGTTCACCACCAGCGTGGTCAATACGATGATGAGCAGCGGCGCGCCGCCTGAGACCAGCCCGGCGGCGATGAATTGCGACGAACCGGCGAACACGAACGCCGACATCGCCAGCGCCCCGCCCGGCGAGATATTGCTGGTGACGGCCAGCGCGCCGAAGATGATGCCGAACGGAACCGCGCCGACCACCAGCGGGAAGGTGTCTTTGGCGCCGTTCCAGAACTCGCCGCGGCGGGTGGGATGATGTTCAATGGTCATACGGATCAGCCGCGCGGGTCAGGCCACCTCGACGTAGATGCGCTTGTTGATCTTGCCTTTGCTCTTGTAGTCCACCACGCGGATGCGGCCGACTTCCGCCGTATTGCGGACGTGCGTGCCGCCGTCGGCCTGCAGGTCCAGCCCGATAATCTCCACCACGCGCACCTGCGCGATGCCTTCCGGCAGCAGGTTGATCTTCGTCCGGATCAGGTCGGGTATCTGGAAGGCTTCGGCGCGCGGCAGGATGGACACGCGCACCGGGCGCGCCTGCGCCACCTCGCGGTTAACGGCTGCCTCGACTTCCTGCACGAAGTCCTTGTGCAGCGTCTCAAACTCAAAATCCATGCGACCTTTCAACGGCTCCATGTTGCCGCCGGTGACCTGCGCGCCGTAGTCGCGGAAGATGACCCCGCACAGGATATGCATGGCGGTATGCGTGCGCATCAACTGGTGGCGGCGCGCCCAGTCGATCTCGCCGCGTGCGGCGCCGCCGGACACAGGTAGTGGGGCATCGCCGCCGACGAAGTGCAGCACGGTGTCGCCCGTCTTCTGCACGCGCACCACCGGATACGCGACGCCGGAGACCGTCAGCGTGCCGGTGTCGTGGGGTTGCCCGCCCCCGCCCGGGTAGAAGGCGCTGCGGTCCAGCGCGACTGCGCGCTGGGCGGCGTCAACGGCGCTGACGGTCGCGTCGAACGCCTGCAGGTAACTGTCGGTCTGGTAGAGTAACTCTGTCATACTGGCTCTTTCTCCGCGCAACCGCGTTATTTCTGCGATCGCTGGTAGGTGATGATAATCGCTACTGCGCTGATGATAACGGCGGCGGCAATCAGTGTCTGCAGCGTCAACGGCTCGGACGCCAGCGCCCAACCCAGAAACACCGCGATGACCGGGTTGACGTAGGCATAGGTCGCCACACGCGAGGCCGGTGCGCAGGGAAGGCACAACAACAAAATCGCTATAAGGTCTTGCCTCATATGTTTAGATGGCAACAATACTACAAGGTTTAAAGCAATCAGATTTGCCGCCTAACAAAACATGTAGTGGACAGTGAGGATTCTCCCGTTAAATTTGGTTTATACTACGCCTGAGGGGAATCCCGTTTCGACGGAGGGTCCAAGTCCCACCCACTGCTGCTAATGCAATCCGTAGGTCTGTTTTCTTCATCACAATATCTAGGTGAAATATGGCGCAAGATACTTGTCCGTCATGCAATGTATTTCTAAACAGCGATTTTCGATTTTGCCCTAATTGCGGCTACGACTTAAAAAAGCCCATCGTATGCCCGAAATGCCAGTATCCTAACGAAAGTAACTCGAAGTTTTGCCA
>JAKALH010000466.1 GCA_021813225.1 Chloroflexota bacterium | reverse complement strand
TTCCTGTCCGTGCCACGGCTCGCAGTTCCAGAAGGATGGCACCTGGATTGCCGGTCCGGCACCGCGCAGTCTGGATAAATTCGCAATGGCCGCCTATACCCATACCGGTCAGCTTGTGGCGAGTTCAGACGACGGAAGCCCGATGCCGCTGCCGCCGAGCGCCAGCATTGTCAAGGTCGACACCGGCAAGAGGATACTGGGTAAGTCTCACTTCTAGCCGTGTCCAATGATTTTCTGAGGAGAAAAGTGAATGGCTATTATCGGTAAGAGACTTATCAAGCAGGTAAAAACGACAGGATTGAAGTCGACAGTTGCCCAGCGCGCCGACGACGCCTTCCAGCGTTTCACCACGGGCCTGTCCTGGGACGACGTGCGCGGCATTCTGCGCGGCGACCCCGCGCCACGCCCGAACCCGCGCGTAAAGCCGCACACGGAAGGCTTCTGGTTTCATATCCGTCCCACCTTCTATCACGAAGCGACGACATCCCTGTACCCGACGTTCCGGCTGGGTCTCCTGTCCGCGCTGTTCTTTGCGATCGAAATCATCACCGGCGTCTACCTGATGATTTTCTATACGCCGTCGCCGGAACGCGCCTATTCAAGCATGATCGACATCATCACCAATGTGCCTTTCGGCATGTTCGTGCGCGACCTGCACCGCCTGGGCGCGGAAGTGATGGTAATTGTCGTCACGCTGCACATGGTGCGTACATTCACCACCGGCTCGTACAAAAAGCCGCGCCAGTTCACCTGGTTCACCGGCGTGGTGCTGTTGATGGTGACGCTGGGCCTGTCGTTCAGCGGCTACCTGCTGCCGTGGGATCAACTGGCTTTCTGGGCGGTGACCATCGGCACCAGCATGGCGGATGCGGCGCCAGTGTTCGGGCCGACGGTGAACCTGCTGCTGCGCGGCGCGCCGGATATCGGCGCCGGCGGCCTGCTCCGCTTCTATCTGCTGCACGTCGTGCTGCTGCCGTTGATAGGCATCATCTTCGTTGCCGTGCATTACTACAAGGTCGTGCGTTGGGGGTTGAGCCTGCCGCCGGAAATGGAACCCGTCGGCGAAGACAACGCCCGCAAGGTGCCTCCGGATAAGCGCGTCAACTTCCTGCCGGATATCGCCACCAATGAAATCATGTACATCGCGGTTGCCGTGGCTATTCTCGCAATCTCAAGCGCAACGTGGTACCGCGCCCCGCTCGAAACGCACAGCAATCCGCTGGTGACGCCCAATCACACCGTGGCGCCCTGGTACTTCTACTGGCTGCAGGGCCTGCTGAAGAATACGCATATCATTCCGATTCTGCCGAATGCTATTTCGTCAGCGGTCGATAGATTCGTTTTCGACTATATCGGCATAACGCCCAAAATCCTGTGGGGCATCATTGTCGGCCCGCTGGTGTTCGTGTTGCTCATGGTGGTACCGTACATCGACCCGAACCCCAGCCGGCGTTACGGACAGCGCAAGATCATGCTGGGGCTTGGCGCATTGTTTGCAGCCCTGATTGTGTACCTGTCGCTGGCCGGTATTCCCACCGGCGTGCCCATCACCGGCTTTGGCTATGTGGGCGGCGCGCCGCCGGCCGAAATCGCGCAGGAATTCATGCCCGACGAGGGCAACGGCGATCTGATGAAGATACCGTTCGACCAGATGATCGTCGGCGAGTATCAGGCTTCGCCCGACGCCGGCGTCGCCAATGCGCCTGTGCTGAACGCCGTGCTGAGGGAGATCTATTACGACATGCAGCGGCGCATGGCCAATGCCGATCCAAACGGCCGCAAACTCTCCCCGGATGCGGTTACTAAGGTGCAGATCGCGCAGATTCAACCCGATCTGAAACAAGTGACTATCGTAATCAACTACACCGACGATCAGACTGGGACACCGCAGGAGTTCTCCAAGTTCAAATTCATCCACAAGGATGCCGAGCACTAAACGGGTTGATTGAAGCGCACCTGCTCAAGTTGCGGGCAGCTTGAGCGGATGTTTCGAGGTATTGTGAATGAGCATCATCAAGAAAATAGTCACTTTCAAACCGAGTTTCACATTGCGCGTCATCGTCGGTTTGATCAGCGTGGTGGGCTTCCTGAGCGCCTGCGCCATCGTCGGCCTGGGAGACCTGACCAAAGCCCTGGGCGTACAGGACGCCAAGTACAAAGCGCGCGCCATCGAGGCCGGCGCCCTCGTGTACTTTCAGCAATGCGCACGCTGCCATGGGCCGGAAGGGAAAGGGATTGCGGGACAGGGGCCGGCGCTGAGCAGCATTACATTTCTGGGCAAGGTCGAGAATGGCGTCGAGGTGACGAAGAGCCAGCGCATCATCGACATCGGCTGGGTGGGTAACCTGGACGGCTATATCCGCGCCGTTACGGCAGCCGGCATCCCGCTCAAGAGCAGCAATGTCTGGGATGTGACCCATCCTGCGTTCGGGCAAGCCTACGGCGGGAATCTGCGCGACGACCAGATCGCGGATGTCGCCGCCTTTATCGAGAACTGGCGCCAGGCGCCATATACCCAGGGAGTAATCGACTCGCCGAAACCGGGCGAAGCGCTGGGACCCAGGCCCACCGCAGTTCCATTGACGCCTGAGCAGGAAGCAGGTAAAACTGCATTTGCAAAATATGGCTGCACAGCGTGCCACGCGATCAAGGGCGTGTCGCAGGGTGCAGTCGGGCCGAACCTGTCCACGATTGGCGCAGACGCGGCCAACATCATCACGCAGCCCGGCTATAAATCGAGTCAGGGCAAGGCGACGACCGTGGCTGAATACATCCACGAGTCCATCGTGAACCCGAATGCCTACATCGCGCCAAAGTGCCCCACCGGCGCTTGTGTCGCCGGCATCATGCCGCAGAATTTCGGCACTACGATACCGGCCACCGACCTGCAGAACCTGGTCGCATACCTGTCATCGCTGAAATAAACGGCAGCAGCGAGACTGTTTCCTGTCGTGAGCCGCGGGTAAACGCCCGCGGCTCTTTTTTCGCCTGGTCCATATTCTGTTTCTCACGCAGAGCCAGAATCGCCAGTACTACGGTGAATCCGCCGGTTGCCATACAGCCTGGCGGTCAGGCGGCGCTGGCGTGTTTGCCAG
>JAKALH010000465.1 GCA_021813225.1 Chloroflexota bacterium | reverse complement strand
CAAGATGACGCCGCTGGGACGTTTCGGCAAGCCCGAGGAAGTCGCTTATGCAGTATCATTTCTGGCAAGCGACGAAGCGGCCTTCATCACGGGTATCGTCCTGACCGTCGATGGCGGCCTGGTGATGCAGTAAATGAGCGGAAAAGTTGTCCTGTCTCCCGATGTGATGCGGGATGTGGCGCGCATCACGACGCTGGCGACTCCGGGCGTCCTGGCGATGGCCAGCGCACCGGAGCACGGCCGCAAAGGCAAGGTCGACGGCGTGGAAGTGGAGATGCTTGAGAGCGGCGCGCGCATCCGCCTGCGCGTCATCGCGGCGGTCAACCTGCCCCTGCAGAAGCTGGGCGAACAGATCCAGTCGAATGTGGCGTCGGCTATCGCGGAGATCACCGGCATGACGGCGAGCGCCGTCGATGTGATCTTCGAGGATGTGAGAAGCAAGCCGTGAACGAAAGGCATGACGCGCGCGTGCTGGCGCTGCTGGTGCTGTACGAGGCTGACACCGCCCAGCACCCCGCCGGCCTGGTGCTGCAGCGGCACCTGCACGAACGCGACGACGTCAGCGCTGAAACCCGCGCGTATACGTCCGAACTGGTCAGCGGCGTCGTCAACAACCTGGCCTTGCTGAACGCGGTGATCAGCGAATGCGCGCCGGATTTTCCGGTTGAGCAGATTGCGCCCATCGACCGCAATATTCTGCGCATCGCGCTGTACGAAATCAAGTCGGCGCTGGTGCCGGTGAAGGTCGCCATCAACGAAGCCATCGAGATATCCAAGGCATACGGCAGCGAATCGACGCCGCGCTTTGTGAACGGCGTGCTGGGCAGTGCTGCGCCGAAGGTAGCGGGCGGGCCGGTCAACGCCTGACGGTTGTCGATGGGCGCGCATTCTCGCGCGGCACAGGAGGAACGATGATTCTGCATCTGGTTGCCAGAACGGACTGGGATGCCAGCCCCATCGGCCAACCCTATCTGCCCGAAGCCTACGCCAAAGATGGCTTCATCCATTGCACGCAGGGCGATGCCCTGCTGCTGCAGGTGGCGAACCGTTTTTATAAAGACACCCCCGGCGAGTTTCTGACGCTCGAAATCGACGAAAGCAAAGTGCAGGCGGAGATCAGGTGGGAAGCGCCGTCCGCGCCGCAACCTCCGGCCGCTCCTGCCGCCGAGATGCCGCCCGAAGTGCAGGCGGAGTTCGGCCCGGCAACGGCTGAAGGCGCGCAACCTGAAGCGCCGCCGGCCCCTCTCTTTCCGCACATCTACGGCCCGCTCAATCGCGATGCCATCGTCGCTGTCCGCCTTATGGCGCGCTCCGCGGATGGCACGTTCACCGGCTACGCGCCGGCGGCGGCGCAGGGCATGAACCTGAAGAAACCGTCCGAGCTGGCCGACGAACTGGTGGATGCCACCGGCGATTTCTCCGACGCGCTGGCGCGCTATAAGGACCGCATCGAAGCGCACATGGACGAACTCGACAAGAACATCAAAGACAGGCTGGACTGAACCCGCCGCTCAGCATTTTTCACATGCAGTTTCACGTCACGCATCTGGCGCGCGTTGCCTCGACAATGGACGCCGCGAGAGAGAGCGCCGAAAGCGGCGCACCTGAAGGAACAACCGTCGTCGCGGACGAACAGACGGCGGGGCGCGGGCGCGCGGCGCACGCCTGGTATTCGCCGGCGGGGCAGTCGCTGTACGTCTCAGTCGTGCTGCGTCCCGCGCTGGCGCCGTCTCAGACCGGCTGGATCACCATGCTCGCCGCACTCGCCGTGTGCGACTGCGTGTCGGAGATTGGCGATTGGAGCACGGAAAGAGAACCCGCGCAATCAGCAGCGCCAAACCCATTTGATGCCCAATCCTCAGTCTCTCCATCTCCTGTCTCCATCAAATGGTTCAACGATGTGCTGTTGCGTGGGCGCAAAGTCTGCGGTGTCCTGGTCGAAACGTCGATCACCGGTGAGCAGTTGGATTATGCCGTGCTGGGCATCGGGCTGAATGTGAATACACGTTTTGATGAGGCGCCGCCGGATGTGCGCTCACGCGCGACCAGCCTGCTGAACGAATGGCGCGGGCAACCGGCCGCACTGGATCGCGCCGCCGTCCTGCGGCGATTGCTGGCGCGCTTCGGCGCGCGTTATGACGCCTTGATGGCTGAACCGGCCAGCCCGGCGGCCGAATATGCGGCGCATGTGGAGACGCTCGGGCGCGATGTCCGCATCAGCGCCGGCGATGCGTGGATCGAGGGGCGCGCGTTACGCATCGACGCCGATGGCGCCCTGGTCGTGCGCACAGCCACGGGGGAACGGCGCGTCGGCTTCGGCGAAGTGCTGTAGTCCGGGGCGGCCGCGTGACAGGCGTAAAAAGAAGCGGTCCGCTTTATCCTGCACGAAGAAGACACTCTTGCGGCTAAATGCCATGCTCGCATGACATCAATAAGCCGACAACTCGTCGGTCTGTTTTGACAGGTTAAGCTAACCGCTCTTTCCATTCACAGTATACCAACGAACGGCGAAACCGTCATCCGATAGATGGCGTATCCTGTTCTCATCATGATGATGAGCAGGCCTGACTCGGCGCTCCCGTCTCGCGCTTCCGCTATGACATGGCGAAGCAACAGCGCTTACGCTCCAGATAACGCCAGCGTCACCGCGGCATCTGCGGAGAGCTGGCGGCCCTTCTCCCAGGCAGCGGTGCAGGCCTGTTCACCCAGCGCGGTGCGCGCCACGGCGATAGCCTGTTCGAAGGGCGCGCGATACTGGCGGTCAATCTGCGCCCTGACCGTATCGAGCAGGGCGGCTGTCGCGCCCGCCAGGCAAACGGCGCGCTCGACGTCGGCACGGTCAAAGGAGACAGCGACGAGTGCCGCCATGGCCTGCGCCGCCATCCGCCGGTCGCCCAGGGCGTTCGATTGCGCCAGCCCCGCTTTCAAAAGAATCTGCGCCTGATCGAGTCTGCCCTCGGCGCGCGCCAGCAGGCCCAGGCTGATGGTGCATTCAGTGCTGCCGTGCCTGTCGCCGATGCTGTGGCGCAGCGACAGGCTCTGGTCGAACAACTGCCGCGCGGTGGCGCGGTCGGCGTGGACGACGGCCAGCGAGCCGAA